>JBLINB010000008.1:0-47711 GCA_047638975.1 Myxococcota bacterium | reverse complement strand
ATCGCCATATTGTTGGGCATCGACACTCGCCGCGGTCAACGCATCATGATAAACCTGCCACACCGCCTCGGCATTCTTATCACCCTGAGCCGCCTCTGTAATTTCACGATTCATATCACACTTTATACGGTGCAAAGTAGTCGTTACCACATACGGACGCCGTCCGCAGCGCAAGAATATCTCGTCGGCTAAGTGATTGGCGATGGTCCGCGCGCCAGTGTCGCGCACGATCACCCCTTGGTTGCGGTCAGCCATTGAGTCCGGTTTTTCATAGCCATCGTGTGGCGCTGAAATAACTAACGGCATGTTGCCTGGATAAGCTTGCACATACGCACTGGGGTTTTGTGCGCAGATGAAGGCCAGGAAAAGATGAGCTATTAACACGCGATGATTATAATATATTCTCATGAAGATATTAGCCCTACCATTTCTTGCACTACTTTTCGGAAGCTGTGCTGCCTCCGAAACTGCGACTCGTCCCGCCAACTTAAATCAAGAAGTAACGCCGCAAACGAAGGCCTTGCAGCTGGTCAACAGCAACGGCAATATTACGATTACCGGCCTTACTGCTGGTAATAACATTAATGTTGACGCCGATTTTTTTGCACACGCCAGTTCAATCGAAAAAGCACAAGCTTTAGTCGATGACATTCAAATTGAATGGAGCTACACTTCTGGCAATGCCATATTAATTGAGATAACAGGCGTCGCTGACAATTGTGGCGCAGATTTACTATTACAAGTACCAGAAGATTTTAACATCGACATCCGTTCCACAAATGGCAACGTTGATGTGGTGCCACTGGTTAAAGGCATTAACGTGCGCACTGTTAACGGCAACATTGTTATCAACTCGCACGACAAGGTGCGTGCCAAGACTTCCAACGGCAACATTGTTTACCAAGGCAATAGCCGCGACTTCGACTTACGTACTGTTAACGGCAATATAAAAGTAGCGCAATCAGCACTATTTGATGGCGCAGGCGCATTAACAAGCGTAAATGGTTCGTTATCCGTTCGCAATTCAGCCACTATTGATGCCAAAATCATAGGCGAAACCACCAATGGTAGTTACGGCATTTACGGACCAGATCTATTCGAAGACCAAGGGGCCGGATTGATTCGTCTAGAAACGGCAAATGGCAGCATTAGTATTACGCATGCCGAAATGCTAAAATAGCTAAATGCTCGAACTACTCATTGTCGGTTTAGCCGGAGGCCTGCTACCGCTACTAGTAAAGTGGAACGACCGACGACTACATATTGCCTTAGCGTTGTCTACCGGCATTTTCTTGGGCGCGGTGTTTTTACACATGCTACCCGAGCTACCGGCAACAATTGCCGATTCAAATATTAATCCGCGCCTCTTATGGTCGGTTACCTTAACGGGCGTATTAATAATATACTTTTTAGAGTCGCTAGTCTTTCGCACGCATGATCACGATGACGTCCATCGCCACACTGCTGTGGGATATGCCTCACTAGCAGGCCTATCACTACATGCCTTTACAGTAGGTTTAAGCCTATCTGCTGCAGGATTAAGCGGAACCTTAATGGTAGGTATTTTATGCCATAAAGCCTTCGAAGCCTTTTCGCTGACTTCGGTTTTCAAACTGGCCCACTTTGCGCAAAAGAAAGTGGTGCTGTTAGTGATTCTATTTGCCTGCATTACTCCTCTAGGCTTGCTACTTGGCAACTATCTACTGCCGCAGCTATCCGCAGAAACCGAGGCTATTGCAGTGGCCCTTGCAGTCGGTACTTTTCTTTACGTGTGCCTCACCGAATTATTGCCTGAGGTATTCCACCATAAAGAAGATGTGCTGATTAAAGTAGCCTTACTCTTGGCCGGCATTGGCGGGATGGCGTTGATCCATTGAGCCCTTTTTTCGAGACCATATGGACGATACTAGTCGAGTCTGGGCCATGGCTGCTTGGCGGTTTTTTCATCGCCGGTCTACTCAAAGAATTCATACCGCAAGAAAAAGTTTTTAAGCACCTAGGTAAAGACGACTTCTGGTCAGTGCTCAAGGCATCCATCATCGGCGCGCCTATACCTTTATGTTCGTGCTCGGTAATACCCACTGCTGCTAGCCTAAAGCAAAGCGGTGCCTCGCGTGGCGCAACCACCGCGTTCTTGATTGCAACTCCAGAGACTGGCGTCGATTCGGTAGGCATCACCTATGCGTTGATGGATCCGATAATGACTATCCTGCGCCCCGTCGCAGCCGTTTTCACAGCCATTGTTTCTGGATGTGTCGTAAACAATTTAAAACTACCGCCTACAGAAAAAACCGAGCCAGTAAAAGCTTGCTGCGCGCATAGCGACAAGAAAAGTTTCAGCGCCTCTATGGTTGCTGCTTTTAAATTTGCTTACGGCAAATTAATGTCTGATTTAGCACCATGGTTTATCCTCGGATTTATTTTATCTGCGATTATTACCATGTTCATACCCGACGACTTTTTCGGAGACGTCATCCCGGGTGGATGGCTATCCCTAGTCGCGATGTTGCTGATGTCTCTGCCGATGTATATCTGCGCCACAGCTTCGACTCCGGTTGCTGTTGCTCTAATCGCTAAAGGCCTCGATCCCGGAGCAGCATTAGTTTTACTACTCGCCGGACCCGCCACCAACATTACGACTATTTTAGTAATCAAGCAAATGATTGGCGGCCAAGCATTACGCGCTTATCTGCTCAGCCTGTCTATCGTTTCATTGGTACTCGGATATCTCGTTAATATCCTTTACGACAATCTCGACTACGACCTTGCTGACCGCGTAATAGCTGGCAGTCACCAACATGCTTCTGCGTTTAGCAACATCGCTGGCATGATACTCGGCGCAATGCTCTTAGTGCACTTTAGTATTTGGCTCTCGAAGAAGCGTCGGCAATATTTAAGCCAGTCATAAAAAAAACAGCCACTGCATAAAGCAATGGCTGTTGAATTTATTAAAGACTACTACATAATAGTAGCACCAAAACCAACGGCTTCAATCGCAGCTAATGTTGCGATCTCGTCGTAGTCGGCGTTAACTTTAACTTTGGCTGAACCCACTTTTACATCATATTCCTCTACCCACGGTAGAGCGGCTAGTGCTGTACGCACTTTGCCACCTCAGCTACCAGCTCATGACATGCCGGTGATGGCGATGTCGATAGATTGGGAGACAGGGGCTTCTGTTTGAAAAGAAGGTTCTTGCGCAGCATCGGCAAGTGCAGGTTGCACTTTAGCCATTGGTACGCTGTTTGTTTCTGGTGACGCACACGCTGCAAAAACTAGCAACGAGGCCGCACCGCAGTATGCGATTTTTCTCATGCCATATCATACGCGACACGGTGCTCTACGTTAGCAAGAATGCCGCAGTAGCTGCGGTGCAGTAAGTGGCTAAGGTGCCGGCAAGCATTGCACGCAAGCCTATAGAAGCTATTTCTGCTCGTCGTTGCGGCACAATAGTACTCAAACCGCCAATCTGGATGGCAATACTGCCTAAATTGGAGAAGCCGCACAGGGCATAACTAGCGATGATCTTAGAGGACTCACTTAGGCCAGCAGCTGAATGCCGGTGCAGTTCAAGAAATGCTACATATTCGTTTACTGCCATTTTTGTCCCCAAGAGTGAGCCCACCTGCCCCATTTCATTGGCAGGCACCCCCAATAACCAAGCGATGGGTGCAAAAAGGTACCCGAGTATGGACTGCAAGGTTACTTGCTCACTCAAAACCGAGCCTAATGTCCAGTTTATGATGCCGACCACCCCCAGAAATGCGATAAGCATCGCTAACACATTTATCGCCAACTTCATGCCCTCGGTAGCACCTGTAGCTGTGGCGTCAATGGCATTCGCATACTCTGATTTGAGCTGCGACAAATCTTTGCCCATAGTTGGCGACTCTTCGGTTTCTGGAAAGACTATTTTTGCGATGGCTAAACCCATTGGCGCTGACATCACCGTAGCGGCAAGCAAGTGACCAGCGATATTCGGCACCACACTGCCCATCATTTCTACATAAACAGCAAATACCCCGCCAGCAACAGTAGCAAACCCAACGGTCATGACTGCGCCTAGCTCGGAATGCGTCATGCTGGCCAAGTAAGGACGGATCAATAGCGGCGCTTCAGTTTGGCCAACAAAAATATTTGCGGCTGCGACAGTAGACTCTGAGCCAGAAGTACCCATCAATTTAGCCATCACCTTCGACATAGAGCCGACCAAGACCCTCACTAAGCCTAAGTGATGCATCAGAGTGAAAATAGCACTGAAGAAGACTATCGTCACTACGACTATTGCCCCGAAAACCCCTGGATTACCATCTAGCCCTAGAGTTGATTCACCAAAGATGTCTTTTCCGGCGTACTTTGCAATACTAATTAATCCACCTACAAACTTTTGCACCCCGTCAAAAAATATACCGCCGAGTGGCGTTTTTAAAATAATAAATGCGAACAGCCACTGCAGTGCCAAACCGCTAACAACAGGGCGCCAGCGTATGGATTTTCGGCTATTACTTAATAAGTAAGCCAGGCCAAGAAGGCAGAGTATTCCGAACAGAGATTGCATCTAATTTATTTACTGACAGTAGCTTAACGCTTCCTTATGCTAAACGCATGTCATTCACCCGTAGAACCTTTTTAGGCAATTCAGCAAAATTAGCGGCGTTTGCTTCAGCATCTTCATCTTTGGCTTCTTGCGTCAGCGCCCCGGTACGACCGAAGCTAGCCGACTTCGAAATTTCACTGGCGCAGTGGTCTTTACACCGCGCATTCCATGCCGGTGATATCGACAACCTAAACTTTGCCAAGATGGCGCGTTCTTTCGATATTAATGCTGTCGAATATGTAAACCAGTTCTTTCACGACAAAGGATTAGACGAAGGCTACATCGCGCAAATGAAAAAGCGCGCCGACGACATGGGCGTGCGTTCATTATTAATCATGTGCGATGGTGACGGACACCTTGGCGATCCTTCAGCAACACAGCGCGAACTTGCTGTGCAAAATCATCGTCAATGGTTGCGCGCGGCAAAACAATTAGGTTGCCACTCGATTCGCGTTAATGCCGGCAGTTCGGGTTCGCTCGAAGAGCAGCAAAAGTTAGCCGCCGATGGCCTGGCTAAATTGGCTGACTACGGCAAAGAGTATGGCTTAAACGTAATTGTAGAAAACCATGGCGGTCACTCTAGCAATGGCAATTGGCTAGCGGGTGTAATTAAGATGGTCGGCAAAGAAAATTGCGGCACCCTGCCCGACTTCGGAAACTTCAATATGTATAACGGTAATGATCAGCACGATGGCTGGTACGACCGCTACCAAGGTGTAGAAGAAATGATGCCTTACGCCAAAGCTGTTTCTGCAAAGTCGCATGCTTTCGACGAGAACGGCAACGAGACCGGCACCGACTACTACCGCATGCTCGAATTAGTCATGCGTGCAGGATACACCGGACACATCGGAATTGAATATGAAGGCAGCAAGCACAGCGAAGACGACGGCATCCGCTTAACGCGTGACTTGTTAATTAAAGTACGTAATGAGCTACCAGAGATGTATCCACTCGAGCCGTGGCAAGATCTATTCAACGGCAAAGATTTATCTAACTGGCAAAAAGTAAATTGTCACGATGAAACATTCACTGTTGAAGACAAGATGATTAAGTGCGATGGCATTCCTACTGGTGTGCTGCGCAGTGAAAAGCGTTACCGTAATTTCGTGTGCGAATTTGAATATAAGCATCTCGAAGACGTCTCGAATGCCGGCTTCTTTATTTGGTCCGACCCAACCCCTGCAATCGGAGTCCCTTTTACTCGTGCTATCGAAGTACAAGTCATAAACGGATACGAAACCGACACCTACACTAGCCACGGTGACATCTTCGCAATCTGGGGTGCTACCTTGAAGCCCGTCCGTCCTCACCCTACTGGCGCAGAGCGTTGTTTACCAAGTCAGCGTCGTGCACGCGGAACAGGTGAATGGAATCACTTTCGAATCACCGCGGTCGATGGCACTTTGACGTTGTCAGTGAATGGTAAAGTAGTTTCTGCCGGAACAGAAATAAATCCGCGCGAAGGATTTTTATGTATCGAAGCAGAAGGTAAAACAGTCTACTTCAGAAACATGCGTATCAGAGAATTGCCTGCACGCGGACGCCTAGCAGCAGATCAAAAAGCCGCACGTTTACGCCGCGATCACTCACTATATAATGGCCGCGATTTCGAAGGCTGGGAAACGAGCTCCGACAATAATGGTTGGCAAGCAAATGACTCGAACTTAATCGCAGATGTTGGTTCGACACCGATGCGTTATCCTTTAGAATCAAAGATAGATTCGGTCTCTATCGATTGGCAACCGAGTGGTGGTAAATTTACGCGCACACGCATTGAGCGCGGCGAAAAACTAGAACACTTTAGCTTTATGTTTGGGGCGTTGATTTTACACCCCACGACTGCAGCAAAGTTTACGAACCTTTTTTCTCGGTATTAGACTTAGGCTTAGGCTTAGACTTTTTTGAGCGTGGCTTGATCTCTGGCAATCCGGCTGCGCAAATGACGCCGAATACAAATAGTGGGCGAGAAAACTGTCGTAGGTAGTCTTGAATGGACATCCCCAGACCAGAGCCGTCATCGAAGGCATGAATGATATCGCGGATGATTGGATTGAGGTCGGTATACAGCAGCGCAAAGCCGCCAATCCACATTAAAAGTTTCCCGATGAATTTCATGTGGTAATATTAACAAATACTGCGAAACCAAACCGGCTTAGCTGTGTTTAATTCATCATGATAATCAGCTCACTCGTCCTCCTCTCTGCCCTAGCTCAGGGCTCACCAGTTCAGATAGAAGCCTTTAAGCGTAATCTCGATGGATCTACTGGGCAATCGCCATCATCCTCCATACACGCGTCCATCGCCCAGATAGAAGCTGACGTGCAGCGCACCTCTTATACTCCGGTGTACATTTTTGTGCAGTCAGAAGGTATTCCCTCGCACGCAATTGGGCCGTGGCCTGGCAATCCCAATGTGGCTACTGCCGCAGGGTGGTCTTTTTTGTTGCCTATAAATCCGATTGAACAAACAGGCACAAAAACCGCAACTGGCCTAGGCTCAATCGGCGTGATGATAAATGGCGTACCTATGTTTAACGCTAAAGATGCGCGGACTTATCAAAACCGCGGAGTATGGTTTCAAAATGCCATTTATTGGGAAGGTGCCTCAATGGACACCGGGATGGGACACCCAGCACCAGGCGGGGATTATCACTATCACCAAATCCCAGATTCACTGGTAACGCAAGCAGGTGATACCCCGCAATATCATTCTTCGATTATCGGTTTCGCCTTTGATGGCTTTCCGGTTTACGGGCCTTACGCTTACGCTAATGCAAATGGCACTGGGCCTATTGTGCGCATCGAATCATCGTATGGCTTGCGCAACATCACCGATCGCCACACTTTGCCCGATGGTACTGTGTTATCGCAAAGTAATTGGGGCCCCGCTATTAACAGTAATTTCCCACTGGGTGCTTACACCGAAGATTATGAATATGTCGCAAACCTCAGCCAGCTAAACGAATTTAATGGTCGCTTTTGCGTAACGCCAGAATATCCGCAAGGCACGTTTGCTTATTTCGCAACGCGTGACGCGAATGGCCAGGCCTCGTACCCATATCTAGTCGGCCCAGAATATTACGGAGTTGTCGAGACAGGGAACCTTGGCCCAGGAGGAGGACACACGACTCCACCACCCTCAGCAACGGATTACGCACCATTCGAAATCGGGCTATCGCAATCCACTACAGGTGGTAGCTCGCAGGTAGCAATCGGTGGTGCCCCGTCAAATTCTACGGTGCAGATTGCCTACAGCTTATCCGGGATGAATGGCATCCAATCGCCATATGGTGTGGCTGCCTTATCCATGCCAGTAGTGATAATGCCATCCGTTCAAACGAATGCGCTTGGACGCGCCGCGATGCCTGTTTCTCTTAACCCGGCCATGGCGGGTATCACAGTTTATATGCAAGCCGTAGCGAATCCCGGTACGGTAACAGGTATGCTATCTCTACCTGAGCGTATAACTGTTCTATGAGAATAAAATTATTACTACTTCTAGCGTTAGGGGCTTTGGCATCATGCCAAAGCCCTTTACCTTTAATACACTTCCCTGATGGCAAGGCGCCGCTGAACAAAATCTTTAGCTTTGAGATTGAGTTGCTTGATGGCCCCGCAGAAAGTGTTAGCGTCGATGCCGATATGCCTTCTCATGGTCACGGCATGATCACCGAACCGGTAGTCACTAAAATCGATGCGGCGCATTACAAAGTCGACGGCATGATATTGCACATGCCCGGCTACTGGGAAATCTACGTAGAGCTCACGCGCGACGGCGAAAGCGAAAGATTTATGGTGCCGCTAACTTTAGAAGCATGGGAATAATTTCATTGGTCCTTGGGTTAACGTCGATGATGCAATTGTCGGTCGAATTAACCGAGAACGAATTACGCGCAATAGTGTCGTTGTCGCCACCGCAAGCCCCTGCGCCGCGACCCAAGCCAACTAATATTTTCGCCGACAATCCAGATGCTATAAAGCTTGGTGAGAAATTATTCTTCCTCGAAGGCTTGGCGGGCGAAGGCACGACTCAATCCTGTGCAAGCTGCCACAATCCTGAATTAGGTTGGGCCGACGGCATTCAATTCGCGATAGGCGATGGTGTCGGTACTCTAAACACGCCTGCGGTACGTAATGCCGCCTTCAATAATTTCGTTCTTTGGGATGGCAGCGCTGACTCGCTTTGGGCACAAGCCGCGCAACCGATTGAGTCTTCAATAGAAATGCATGGCTCGCGCTATGGTGTTTTACGCACTATAGCCTCTGATGAAGCATTGCTTGGTGAATGGCAAAGCCTCTTTGGAAAAATACCTGCCGTTGCACAAGACTTAACTCTCCCGCCGCATGCAGCGCCTAACGAAGAGTTCAATGCTAGCTGGATGGCTTTGACTGAAGAAAGCCGGCTTGCGATTAATACTGCCTTTGCAAAAACTCTAAAGGCAATTGCGGCTTTTGAGAGAACGGTCGTTTCTAGCAAAAGCAACTTCGATTTATTCGTCGAAGGATTGCGCACAGAAGATGAAGAACTAAGCAAAGCATTGAGCCCACAAGCACAACGCGGAATGAAACTATTCGTTGGCAAGGCAAACTGCATTAGCTGCCATTTTGGTCCGCTGTTGAGTGATGGGCAGTTTCACAATATAGGGTTAGATCCCTATAAAAAAATACTGCCGGTAATCGGCCGTCCAAGCGGAATTGAGAAAGTGCGCCTCGATTTGTTTAACGGCCGCAATCAGTTTAGCGACGACACCTCCTGGAAAGCAAACGGCCATATGCTTTATATGATTTCGAACGAGCACACTGTGGGTGCGATGAAAACGCCTTCTTTACGCGACGTGGCGTCAACGGCCCCATATATGCATGATGGCCGCTTTTCCAGCCTTGAGAATGTCATTGACTTTTATAGCTTGCTACCTGGCTTCCCCGGCGTGGGTCACCGCGAAGAAACTTTAGTGCGCCTGCTGCTCAGCGACCTTGAGCGTGCCGAATTGGTGGCGTTCCTAAATTCACTTTCATCGCTATAATAGGCACGATGAATCGTTTCGCGCTAACCATGCTTGCCGTTGCTGCAATTTCAATTGCGGGCTGTGGATCTGAAGATGAAGACACTGCTGCTGCTTTTAATGCCTGCAGCAACACTAATGACATCTTGAATTTACCGTTTTCGTACTCTCTGGCAGAGAGCAATCGGGCTTTAGCTCCTGGTTATATCGATGATACTGAAGGTACTTATGTTCACTTCGCCCCGTTTGGTGCGCATTTTCAGCCGATGACTGAACTGGCTTACGGTAACGGCAAGACTACTTTTGCCGGATTTTTTAGCGACAGTAATGCCGACATCGACGAAATCCCTATCTCGGGCAGTGGTGTGTTTGGCTGGTATGCCGGGGCCACCCCAGCTGAATACTTGCATGCGCGCCGCCCGATGTATTATTCACCATCTGCCGCCACTATAACTAGCATCAGTTACGACGGGCTCACTTTAGGCCTTTATCTAGACGACGAGCCTACCTGGACAATCGCGTTGAGTTTTGGCGACATCAAAATGAAACTCGAGCATGTCGGAAAATTTTCGCCGATCTTGCACGATTTCATTGCTGACCCAAATGGCACGCTAAACATCGACACCGATACTTATAGCGGGCCAATTGGTGACATCTTCCCGAATGGCTACCTCATTTCTGCACCTAGCGGCATCGAACTTGCCTATCCACAAGTTGTGGCATCGGCTGTTCCTGGCAGTCCCGGCTATTACAACGGCGCCGGCTCAGAATTCCCAGACCGTCCACACGTGAAAATGCAGTTTTCAGTTACCGCGCCCACTACCGATGGCAACACCGAGGTTTGTGCTCTCGAATTACTGTCTACCAGCTTGCAGTCTAGCTTCCAAAATATGCTTGATAACGATATTCTCGACGCAAACTCTCAACGTTTCGCAGGATGGCAAGATACCGCTTGGCAATGGCGCGCCGAATCCAGTGCTTGCTTAAGCTGTTCGACGTTAACCAACAGTCTCAATGGCCTGTATAAAGATTTAGGGGGTTGGTTCGAACGCGGCGACAATAGCACGGTGCGTGACGAGCTGGTAGCCTTTATCCCTGTTCAGCAAAATACTGCTAGCTACGATGCGACTTTATACGTCCATGATGTACAAACCGAATGGCTGATTACGCGTCGCAAAAATAACTCACTCACTTTTGATTGGACAATGGAAGACACCAGCATTGTTTCTACCGACAATCCAACCGGAGAAATAATAGCCGTCGAAGCGGATGCCTTGTTAGTGCTATGGCGCGACCTTGGTGTGGCCACCAACAAAGACGCATACCAGTGGGTGCGCTACGACATTACTGGCGGCATCGTCACTCTTAAGTTTGGCGACTTTAGCGACCTCGAAGTCAATGCCCTCAAGCCAAACTTCGACTTAGTCGTAGACATAGCAAATGACAATGACGTCATTACCTTTGGTAAAACCAAGATCGCTGGTTTCTAAAAGTTACTGCGACCAGCTAAAGTCGGCCTGCCAAGATTTCAGTTGGTCAAGTTCAGCATTATTGCGGACGCCCTCCGATATCGGCCATCCCCAATGTTTAAAGTAGTCGCGTAAATCTAATTTTAAGATAAGCGACATGCGCACTACCCAGCCGTCGATTTCTTGTTGATCATTTTTAGGACGCTGCGCATTCGGCACTTTTTCGTACTCCGCAAAGAATGTCTGAAATGGCTGCCAACCGAACTCGCGTTGTAGCATCGCAAAACTCATTAATGCGATACCTGGTTTCTTTTTCCAGGTTGCCCAATCGGCGCCGGCCTTTAAATATTTAGCAGCACCAGCTTTTTGGTTTTGCAACCACGGGTTTTCCCATGGTGTGACATCCGCCATCACCTCGCCACCGTGTAAAGAAAACAAGTTGTTGGTCACTTCGCCTGTACCGCCAAAAGTCCACCAACCGCGCTGGCGATTATGCCCCAGCTCGTGGAAGTATCCCCAATTGCCATCCTTGCGTAGTAATTTAAGATCTATCAAAGGCGCTGGACGGCCATTACTTGGCGTGACGACGTCTAGCCATGTCATGACTGGGTAGCCCGAATGCATATAGCCTGCTGAAATCTGTTGGTCGCCGACAAAGCGTTCGGGACGCGCCAACATTTCGATGCCTGCGAGGTCGCAGTGACTGGCTAATAGTTCGTCCCAGTAATCAGTAACCGCACGTGGGTCTTTGAGGTCTTTAATCGATGCCGTGGGAATAGACAAAACCATATTGCGCCCCACCAATTCTGCCCAAGGCGCTTTGGATTTTCGCAATGCCTGCCAGTTGCTATCAGAAAGTTCATCTGCGGCAAAAAATATTGGTTGTGCCACCACGCCAGCTATCGTCAGCGCAATAGGCGCCGCTTTACCACTGGGAATTAAGTACACACTGCCGCCCCATGGTGTCGCAATTTTTAATTCTTGGTTGTCGCCAAAACTTAATGCGACTTCGTGAGTGATTTCTGGCCAACGTCGCCATTCGTCTAATTTCCATAAAGTATCTTTATGGCAACCGACACGCACGCGCCAATGATCGGCGCTACCGCCAATTAGTTTTACAGTCATAACTTCGCCAGCGTTTAAATAGTAGCCGCTTGAATTCCATCCCGGCAATGTTCCGTCATTGGAGTATTGCGCAGTGATGCGCTTGCCTCCTTTCGCAACGACTCCTGGAAACTCATCAGCACCAGGTGCCGCACTAACATCTGCGGGCGCCAACTCTTTCCAGAAAGAGGTGTATAGGCTAATCCATAAACGATCACGCACATCTGATTTTTTTACAGGATTACGTTTGAGCGGACCACGCTTGTTGTGCGTCTCAAAAAAATCACGCAACAACGGTAGCAGTAATACATCGTCGGCAGCAACCGCAGCAACTGCCGCGCTTAACGCGAACATGCCGGTGGCGTCCATTTGTTTACGACTCGCTACTAATCTACGTGCCGCAGCGCCCGCGTCAGCAGCATCAGGATGTGATTGCTCTATGGAGAAATTGCCGTTATGAGTGGCAGCAGCATATCCATCTGCAAAAACTAAACCCATCGGCGCCAGCAGCCAATTCGCCGGCATTTCAGTGCGCATGTTTTTACCGCTAACCTGCGCCCAACCCCATGGGCATTCGGCGAGTAATAAACCACCGCCCTCTGCGACCCATTGCCGCAATGCGTCTGCTTGCACTTGATTGCGAATATTTAATTTATCAAAGCGGCGTACTTCGGCATCGCCATTATTCGACAGCCACTCGCGCGCGTTATTCATAAGCAACCCGGCTTGCGTATCGTCAGAACTAAAGCCGTAATACCCACTATGCGCAATAGCGAAGACGCGCCCTTTGCCAAAAGTAGCTGCGGCAGCCAAAGGCAACTCGCTGCCATTGCCACCACTCGATACTACCACGAAAGCATTTTCACCAAATACGGCTAGCTGTCCGGGTGTTCCGCTACGTTCGAATGCAACAACACCTTCTAGTAATTGCTCGCGGTGGGTTTCAGGATTTTGTGAAAAAGCACATAGAGCAATTAACAGAAGGTGCATTATATTTTAGAAGTGCATACCGATTGCTAAAGTCACGTCAATACCGTCTACTTCAATTGACGTTTCTGAGCCTACGACATCAATGTCCGTCGACATGAGTGTTAGGTAATAACCAGCATCAACATCAATGAAAATATCTTCAGCAAGACTCCAGCGATATCCTGCCGCTAAGCGCAGCAGCGCATAAGAGCTTGTTTCTATGCCGAGGTCATTTTCTAGGCCAAGTCCTAAGATAGGTGAAGCCTCGAGAAAGGCGGAGTTATTACTGTCTTCGAGATAGCGGCGGAAAAATCCGGCTAATTCGATGCCGTCTGAATCAGGGGCTGCGTTGCTAGGATCGTTATAGGTGGCCTGACGAATCTCGACTCCTAGACCAATAGCACCATCACGGTTTTCTAAACGAACAGCCACGCCCGAACGGTCGACATCGGATTCGGTATTGCTTATTGTCTCAGAGGCTGTGCCCGACATTGGAACTAAGCCGGAAATGGAAACACTGCGCTGCGAAGAAGCTGTAGATTGACAGCTAACTGCTAGCAACACTGATGAAAGGATAAGTAGTTTGTTAAGTTTCATGATTACAATTAATTAGTACGCTTAGTGACGACAACAGGCTCGCGATAAATTTCGGTACCGTCTTGAACGGAGACCACAATTAATTCCATTATCATCTGGTTTGACTTGTCGCCATCGTATTCACGATGCTCGTTGTAGATACGACCGGTTAGCACTACATCAGGAGTAACTAAGCCGCGAGTTACGCGTTCTTCTTTAGTTGCAGCATAAGGATCACTTGATTCGATCTCGCGCACTTCGCGTACCGAGTTTAGTGTCAAATTCTTTGCATCGAAAGAGAATGCGCGAGTGACTACAACCTTCTTAGTCTTTGACATTTCACTCATTACAAATGTTGTCAGGTTGCGTGTATCGATGCGCGTAGTAGAATTATTTTCAATAACGTCGAATGCCAAAATCACACGATTACGACTATCGCGAGTAAGGTATTGGTCGTCAAAAATGCCTTGAGCAATCATTTTATTAACATGCTCGCCAGCAGCTTGCTGAAAGTCAGCAATATCAATTTGCTCGAGAGTTGTAACCCCCTGCTGATCGTGACGGATTTCTGGAGCGCCACAGGCCGCCAATGCGCCAACAGCTGAAAGGATTAAAATGGAGTGTGTGTTCATTATTTTGCTCTTAGACGTAAGACAACGCTTGCGACGTTGTTGGAAGGAGATGAGTTGTTAATCGTTAGGTAGCCCTGCGAACCAATGGTATATGTGCGAGCTTGTTGCCCGGTGCCATCGAGCCCGACGGACATGTCGTTGGCGTCGCGCCACTCCCAGGTGGCCACTACGCGTTTTTCGCCGAGAGAGTCGGCATTGTAAAGTTGGTATTCAACCACATACATATCATTTTGACGACGTGATGCAACATTCATTAATTGCAGACTGCCCTTTACTGTCGAGTCCATTAACGCAAGTTCGTAATCTAAACCCGTAGCTGTTTCGCCAAGCATTGGCATATCGGAGATCGACGAAGAGCAAGATGCCAAGCTAGCTGCGCCAATAAGGAAAAAAGTAGGTAAGTATTTCATGCTAATTAATTGTAGTATTGCCGAAGCCATATGCACGCGCTTTTATATGAGAAGAATTTACCGAGCGCACAATCACCACCACAGCAGCAGCAGCAGGAATTTTGACTGACGTTTGGGCGTTTCCTCCGACTAAACTTAACTGCAAAGTCTCTTGCTCACCACGTTTAAAACGCGCAATTTGGTAATTACACGCGATTGATTTCCAGGCACGGTCATCCGCTTGTGCTAGTTCCTTTTTCGCAAGGATACTGCCGATACTTAACAGCGCCCCTGCCAGCACGTTCTTGCTGTCATCCGATTTCATCATGTTATCACCGACAGCCTTGACAATCCCAAAGCCAACACCCTTGATTGCCGCTGAAATAACCTCACGCGTCAGAACACCTGGATAGCGCGCTTTAAACTCGTAATGCGCGATACTATTCATGTCGGCAATAATGTCAGTAGTATGGCTGTTCGCTAAACCGGCATCGATTCTCAGAGCATTAGCCGCGCGCTTTCCTGGCACAAACTGTGGTAATGACAAATAATCTCTTTCGTACCAGGTGCCGCGAAAATCTTCGCCGGCATAAATACGGAAAATACCTGTCGGTATTTCAATTAAGTTCTCTACTAAAGATGGACCGCGTCCATTTTCAAAGATAACGAACACCGTGCCGTCGACGCTTTCATTATTTTTTATCGCCTCGAGTTCTTGCTGCACATAAATGTTATTCGGCAAACGCTGATTTAGCCAATTAAAATCGTAAGTAGGATCTTCGCCATTATTCGGAGCAATACGCCGCAACATGCCAATCACAAAAGTCGCAAAAGGGTTCGCGAAATCGGCTACACCCGAATCTTGAAATAGCTCAAGGTTTTGCTCTACGAAATCTTCTTGACTATATAGCCCGTCGAGATCTAACTCGTATCCGCGGTCAGTCGCTTCAGCCTTCATCGCCTCGTACTCGGCACGGAACAACTCTTCGGCCTGCTGTTGCGCCTGATCAATGCGCCGCGCCTCTATCAAAGCATATTCAAGCTCGCCCATTTCTAGAGCAGCCAACGCCTTATAAGTGTTCAATAGAACTCTATCTGCGATACTACCTATATAAGCCAGCGATTTTTGATTCACCAGCACCGAAGCCACACTTTCTGTCATAGCCGCCGCACTTAAGGACGACCGCTGGTCATAACCTATTTTCAGGGTTGCCTCTGCCTGCTCAAGCACATCAAATGCCTGTCGATAGCGACCGGCATCGCGCAGCATGGTGCCGTTTTCTAGCGCAAAAACAACTTTGCTGTTCGACTCATTGAAATCTTTATAAATCTCTGATGAAATGTCTGCGGCTAGCGCAGTGTTGCCTTCGCGGTATGCTTCATAAGCTGGAAGGATTTGATCGTTATATGAGGTTGCTGAACTACAGCTAACCGCAAGTACCGTCAAAATAAGTATGCCGAGATTTCGCATGGAGAATAGCATAGCATATAATAGTGCTGTGAAATCACTACTCCATTTATCCATTATCCTTAGCTTCGTCATTGGAGTTAGCACTACGTCATGCCAGCAAGCTCCGGCCAAGTACGCGCCGCAGCAACTTAGCGCCAAAGAAGTCAATGACATCAACTTCAATACCCTCTTCGGTGAAGGCCCCTCATCGATCGCTGGCGACTACACGTTTACAATCAGCGCCAAGTCACTACCGATGGAAGATATTATCGGCACTACCAGCATTGAAATGAGCATGGTCGTCCCGGTTGCTGTCGGGCAAGATGGTTTCGAACTTACTGTGCGCAGCTCCGACCTTGCAATCGAGGGCCTACCGATGCCCTTCGAAATACCTACTTTTAAAGCGCAGATCACTGCGAGTGACAGCTCCGGCATGTACATGCGCGGCTCTGGTGACGACTTCGATGACCAGCGCGCCTTCGTCAATGCTGAAGTATACGAGCAAATGAAAGTAATCCTTCTGCCGGTGATGCAGATGTATAGTGACCCTGAAGCATTAGCAGCAACCTTTGCTAATGCCGATGTTTTCAGCCCTGAATACTTTGGCAACCTGTTTTCGCAAGCGGTATACGAAAAGCTGACTTTAAATCTTGACCACATCGTTGGTAATCGGTTCTTTTACACCTCTGATTTTGCAAACCAGCTTTATCCCATGCTGAAGCAGGTGCTGTCACAAGTAGAGGACGACGACTTCCTTGAATACGCCAGTCAAACAGATCAACAGCTGGGAACATTCCTAAAGATTTTCTTGTCTTTAAGCGATGAGCAACTTGAGCCTATAATGCCTGCATTAGCAAACTGCTTTAACATCGACATCGTCTACGAATTGGCTCTAAATAACTACAACGAATTGATATTCGTTAGCTATGCCATCGATTTTTCGCTGCCGCCACACGACGCATTCGTGGATAATCTCAACCATCTCATTAACCTCATACCTGCCGAATTCGGGCTACAATTGCCAAATGCACAACAGCTCTTGGCGCTCGCAGCGAGTGACGCGGAAAGCCTAGACACACTGCTTAATATGAGTGGTAGTATGTTCGTCGGCTTCAAAAACCTTGATCTAAACGATCTCGCCCCTGGCCACTTCGATTTTGAACAGCCTGAAAGCGCTATCGACTACAGTGACTTAGTTGGGCCAGAGTTGCCAATGTTCGAGCAGTTACTAAACGATCAACTACAAAACAGCGCCTCCATTACTGAAGACGCTGCAGAAAGTGAAGTATTTTAGTTCTTATAGAAAAACAACACGCGCGCCATTGCTGAACACGCTGGCGCTGGCGTCCAAGGCTTGAAACCAAACAGTTAGGCCGGCAACTCCAGATGGCACGGTTACCCCTAAACCAGCATGGCCTCCGGCACCAGTCTGCAAAAAAGAGACCAAGGCCACTGGTGGAGTAAGTAGTGCGATACCATAAGGACTAGAAAATGGACCGCCACCGGCTGTTGAATAACCCAGCATCAAAACCGTGCTTGGTGCTGCGTCAAAGACATGAAAAGCTAAAGGTGCGCCTGCAGTTGGGAAAGCAGGCACCAGGCTTAAAACCGGCGTGCCTGGAGTAAGCACTTTAATGAAACCGACCATGCCAAAGCCTGCGTGGATGTCACATACGTATGTGTAAATATTATCCGAGATAGGATAAGCATTAAGCAATGCCTGATCAAATGTCACGGAATAGGTGAAGGGCGCGACTACTGGGGGCCCCGAGTCAAAAGCTCCAGAGTCTGCTCTTACATTGTGCACCCCGCTGCCCCAAACGAAGTCGACGGTATCACCTAATGTAACATCAAGTGCTGGGGTAGAGAAAGCAACGCCGGTTACACCGACAGTGTGAGTGGTTTGCGCATGCAAGTTCGCACACAGCAAGAAAAGTGAGAGGGTAAATGAGAGAGTCTTCATACTCTCAATATTAGCTGAAATTTGGATTAATTGCATTGAAACTTAGCTGAAGAATAAAAGAACACCTCTCAGCCATTGGCTGAGAGGTGTTCAAAAAGCGTTATCGCTTAAAATGCACTACGGCATAATTACTTCGATTGGCTCAATTAGCGTGCCAAAAACACCGCCGCCAACAAGCTCTGCGCCACCGAAAAGTATTGTTGTACCGCTGAATGAAGCTGGTGTAGTCATTACTCCTGTAGCGCCATTACCCGCTGCATTGATTGATACGCGCAGTGGTGCGAAAGACTTAGTAGCAAGCAATACTGGGTCAATACTAAGCATGACATCGCGTCCGTCTGGTAGCAATGCAGCGCCTAGAGTTGAAGTTAAAGCGCCAGCAATCTGAACTTGAGTAGGACCGCCTGAAGAAGCGCTAATTCCTGAAATATTAAGCTGTAGAGTACCCGCTAGAGTGTCTACTGTAGATTCGAGTAACGCTGCACGTGAACCACCTGCGTACACTTGATTTAGACCTGTGCGATCTTCTACGTGAAGAACAACGAAATTGTTGTATTCTGCAGAGTAAGCGATTTCAAGGTAATCAGCATCTCCGATAGAACCGCCAGCTGACACATCAAAAGTAGCGGCAAATGTAACCCCGCCATCACGGCTAACCGCAAGTCCTGGGTTTTCTGGGTAAGCACCTAAACCAAAAGCTACTCCGACATAGTCTGAGTCGCCTGTAACGCGTGGGTAAGAACCTGCGCCAAGGTTTGTATCAGCGAAGCTAACGCCGTAGTCACTAGTTGAAGAACAGTAGATGTCGTCTTGACCAGCGATGTTGTACTCGTAAACGATATTCGTTATACCACCACTATGCGTGATTTCCATATTGTCAGCGTCGTAAACAGGTGTGCCAGTGAGATCAAGGTTGTCTGTTAGAGCTACTGGTGTGCTCCAGGTTGCGCCATTATCAGCGCTGTATACAACAATAAGATTATCGAAAGTACCAGACAAAGTGCTATCGTCTTCTAGCCATGCCACTGCCATTTCGCCATTATCAACCCAGCAATCAACAAAAGATGTCTTGAAGTTATCAAGTGTGTCGGACAAAGCGATAATTGGGCCGAAAGTTGCGCCATTGTCGGTTGAGACTATGCCGTAAGTTTCGTTGACACCTGCAGAGTCATCGGTCCATGTAACTAGCAAAGAACTGCCGCTCATAGATGAGGATACTGCGTCAACATCGCCTATAGCTGCATCAGCACGAGTTTCAGTCCAGCTTAAGCCGCCGTCAGTTGAAACGTTGATAAAACAACCATTAGGGAAGGCAAGAGCTAGTGAAGTTGCAACAATCACAGAGCCGTTAGCGTGCACATTGATATCGGTAATGTATCCAGCGCCAACTGAAGGCACTATTGTTGGAGTCGACCAAGTCGCACCAGAATCGGAAGACATTGTGAACATATGCTCTTCAACGCCTGTCGCCTTATCTTCGTACATAAGGTAAGTGTCGTTTAGGTTAGAAGCGATCGCGTCTTTGTAAGTACGCTTAGCTCCGCTAAGAGTACCGCCACCAATAACAACTGGAGTAGCCGACCAACTGCGTCCGCCATCAGTAGAATAAGAAGACAGCACTGTTTCGTCTGAATTCCAGACAGCAGTAGCATTGAGGCCATTAGTAACAATGGCTGGGCCATACGCCAGGACAGCGCCTGAAGATAGTTGGGTGTCGCCACCACGTGACTGGGCACAAAGAGGAGCCGCGAGAGCTGCGGCAATGAAGATCAGGGAGATGGTTTTCATTTGATTAGTAAAATGAGAAAGGTAGAGGATGGATTAGGGAATCGCAATGCGACTCTTGCCCGTTATTATGACGCATCTACTATTTTATGAGATAGTTTTTTTGCAAATTTACTATAATATCTAGGTGAATAAATCTCTACTTGGTATAGGTGCGCTTTCGGCTTTTCTAGCTGTGGCATTGGGTGCATTCGGCGCTCATATGGTTAAAGATATGGTGGGGCAAGAACTTATGCCCATCTGGGAGACCGCCAATCGCTATCACTTTTATCATGCCTTAGCGGCTATCGTCGTATCCGTCGTTGCCAGAACTATCGGTGAGCAACTTGCGCGGCGCGTAATTTCTTGGTTCATCCTCGGAACACTACTGTTTTCAGGCTCTTTGTATGCGCTAACCCTGACTAACGCAGCATTTCTCGGACCTATCACCCCGATCGGCGGCTTATGCTTCCTGATCGGTTGGGGTCTAATCATTAAAAATTCATTTTCAAAATAATGGGATTATTCGGATCAATATTTGGCGGAGCGGTCGGGTTTGCAATCGGCGGGCCAATCGGTGCAATGCTTGGCGCAGTAATGGGCGGCAAGGTTGGCGACAACACCCAACAAGTCGGCTCACGGCAAACACAAGGGTATAACGCCCAAGATTTACAAGCGGCATTTACCATCGCATTAGTCAGCCTTGCCGCAAAAGTTGCAAAAGCCGATGGACGCGTTTGCGAAGATGAGGTCAAAGCATTTGATGAGTTCTTAAAGACCAACATGCGACTGTCGAAAAGTGAGCGTGTCAATGCTGCGCGAGTATTTAACATTGCGCGTGACAACGATGTCGATGCACAAGAATACGCCAAGCAGTTACGGCAAATATTCCGCGGCGATCGCAACCGTTTACGCGACATCATCACCCTACTGTTTATGATTGCGCTGGCAGATGGCGAGTTGCATGCACAAGAAGAAGCCCTCATTAGTCAAATAGCACAGTCAATGGGCCTAAACAGCCATGATGTTGAAAATTGCAGAGCGACCTTTAATGCGACGCGTGGCACAGCGCCGACATCTTTGGAGGACGCTTATAAGGTGCTAGGCGTCAGTGAAAGTGATAGTGATGCCGATGTAAAAAGCGCGCATCGCAAATTGGTCCGCGAGTACCACCCCGATGTCCTAGCCTCAAAGGGGCTGCCCGATGATTTCCTTGAGTACTCGCGCAAAAAGATGGTGGCGATTAACGACGCCTGGGACGTCATAAAAGATCGTCGCGACTTATAGCCCTATCCTATAATTAGAATAATGTCTGCTTACGACCTCGTTTTTTTCGATTGCGACTCGACTCTGTCTTCAATTGAGGGCATCGACGCACTCTCTAGACGCGCGGGGGTAGATGTTAGCGGCCTAACCAACGCCGCTATGGACGGCGACCTGCCACTCGAAGACGTTTACCGCAAACGGCTTGAAATGATTAGTCCGTCTGCGCACGATCTAGAATGGTTAGGCGAGTTGTATATTTCTACAGCCATTACCGATGCCAAAGAAATCATTGCCAAACTCCATGCATGCAAAATTGATGTGCACATCGTGTCAGGCGGCTTGCTCCCCGGGATTCTGCCATTTGCTGAACACCTAGGTATAGCACCCGATAAAGTGCACGCGGTGCCCTATGCTTTTGATTGCGCTGACTTCCCCCAATCGACTTATGCTCACCCACTCGCCAATAGCGGTGGCAAGCCCTTGATCGTTGAACAGCTCATTACTAAATTGGGTGTCCCGCACAAGCGCTGTTTATTAATTGGCGATGGCGTTTCCGATCTCGAAGCCAGCTCGGTTGTTGGACAGTTTGTCGGTTTTGGTGGAGTAGTCGAGCGTACCGCTGTCAAATCTGGCGCAACAAAATATATTAGCGGCCAGCTACTAGAACCCTTACTAGACATCGTATTAAACTACGAGTAATGAAGCTGTTCATCCCTGGACCAACACAAGTTTCCCCCGAAATTCTAGCCGAAATGTCTCGGCCTGCCATTGGTCATCGCACCCCCGAATGTGCGCGACTATGGCGAGAGTCACGCCAAGGTTTGCAGAAATTGATGCATACCAAAAACGAAGTGCTGATTCTGACGGCACCTGCTTCGGCATTTATGGAAGCAGCGATTCGCAATACGGTGAAGAATAAATCGCTACACCTCGTTTGCGGAGCTTTCTCAAAACGTTGGTTTGAGATAGCTAAGTCGACAGGCGTTGAAGCGGTTGCTGTCGAGAAAAAAATGGGCCAAGGATTTAGCGCGGCAGAATTACGGCAGGCCCTTAATGAGTGTGGCCCAGTTGACGCGGTTGCTGTAGTACACAGCGAGACCTCAGCCGGAGTTTGTAATCCTGTTAAAGATTACGCGGCAGTATTGAAAGACTTTCCCAACACACTGCTGTTGGTGGATACCGTATCTTCAATGTCAGGCGCCCCCGTTTACGTCGACAAATGGGGCATCGATGTTTGCTTATTCGGAGTGCAAAAATGTATGGCTTTACCGGCTGGCATCGCTGTTGCTTCTGTTTCACCGCGCGCACTTGAACGCGCCGCAACTATCGAACACCGTGGATGGTTTCTAGATTTCTTGCGTTTGGCTAAATCAAATCTCAAAGAGCAATCGCCGACGACACCAAGTACTGCGCACCTCTACGCGTTAACCGCTCAGCTTAAGCGTATCTTTGATGAAGGTCTAGAAAACCGCTGGAAGCGTCATTACGAAATGGCGGTATTCGTTCGTAATTGGGCGAAAGGCCACGGCTACCTGATGTTCCCTGACGAAGGTTACGGCTCGGATACAGTGTCATGCATAGCACGCGGGGATGGTCCTGATTTTGTGCCGGTTTTAGAGACTTTGAAAGAGCAAGGCGTCCTCGTTTCTAATGGCTACGGCGAACTCAAAAATAAAACTTTTCGCATCGGGCATTTAGGTGAGCATACCCTTAACGACATTCGTCAGCTAACCGAACAATTTGACGCTGCCCTAGAAACCGTGGTTGCTTAAATGAAAAAAATATTCATCGCCGATAAAGTGGCTGACGATTGTGTACAGATGTTGCAAGAATTTGGCTTTGAGGTCATCAATAAACCTGGGCTCGAAGTTGCTGAGAAACTAAGCATCATTGCCGAGGCCGATGGTTTAATCGTGCGCTCGGCAACCAAGGTTAATGCCGAAATGTTTGCAGCGGCGCCTAACCTTAAAGTGGTCGGACGCGCGGGTACCGGTGTCGATAATATTGATCTAGATACCGCCAGCGAGCATGGGGTATGGGTGATGAATGCACCTGGCCAAAACACTCTAGCCGCCGCCGAACATGCCTTCGCATTAATGATGACGATGTGCCGTAATATTCCAGCGGCCAATGCGCGCATGCGTACTGGCGACTGGAGCAAAAAAGGTTTGATGGGTGTCGAGCTTGATGGCAAGACACTCGGCTTAGTTGGCCTCGGAAGAATTGGCCGTGAAGTGGCAAAGCGCGCAACGGCTTTCAACATGCGAGTCATTGGCGCCGATCCCTTCATTTCGGCAGACGAAGCCCGTGAATGGAATATAGAAAAATGCGAATTGAGCGATGTCTGGGCCCAAGCCGACATTATCAGTTTGCATGCACCTATGACAGCAGAAACTAAACACGTGCTTAATGCGGCAAGTTTCGCGCACTGTAAAGATGGCGTAATGATTGTTAACTGCGCGCGCGGTGGGCTCATCCGCGACAACGACTTGGTGGCGGCGCTTGAAAGCGGCAAGGTGGCGGCAGCGGCACTCGATGTTTTTGAGGTAGAGCCCTTGCCCGCCGAGCATGTCTTTTTGACTCACCCGAATGTGATCGTCACGCCCCATCTCGGCGCTTCTACCGTTGAGTCGCAAATGAAGGTGGCTACAGCCATCGCTAGGCAGTTTGCTGCCTTCTTCAACAGCGGCGAGATCCAGTTTGCCGTTAATAAGGTAGCCCAGATATAGTTATTTTATAGATTAGTACGCTAAGCTATTAATCATGAAACTCAACTCTCTCACCCTTGGCTTGGTTGCCACGCTTGCACTGTCTGCATCTGCAGTTGCGCAGGACAATAAAAACCAAGAAAAATACGACAAAAAGATCACCGAAGAATGGATTGCATTCGGCGGCTGGGAACTCGACTATAACAGCGCTTTGGCGCGTGCAGAAAAAGAAGGTAAGTATGTGCTTGCTTACTTTTCACGTTCATATTCACCATGACCTCCTTGTAAAAGTCTAGAAAGCGGTCTGCTTTCTTCAAGTGAATTTCAAGAGTGGGGCACCCAAGTGGTACCCTTTGTCAACTTTACAGCACGTATCGATGGGCACCCTTCTGATGCGCTGTCAACTAAATACGAAGTTAGAGGTTTCCCAACACTGATGATTATCGATGCAAGTGGTAATAAAGCAGCCACCCCTCAAGGTCGCGATCTTGAATCTTTTTCTAAGGCGATTGACAATTTAAACGACCTAGATGACCTACGCGAGCGCAGTGCTGGCGGAGAAATTGGCCTCGAGGCAGGTATTTTGTTGGCCGAGCTAAATCTAGGCTCAATCGAGCTCAAGCCGGCGGTAAAGCGCCGCAATGGTTTAGCACTTCCAAAAAAATTAGAAACTAGTGCTCGCAGCGAATGGAAGGCTACTGTGCTTGAAATCGATGCTCTGCTATTCAACCTGACAGTTGCTGAGATGTTCCAAAATGCTGGTCGCGACGAAGACAAGCAAGCAGAACTTGGCAAAAAGCTTTACCGTATGGCCAAGGATGGCCAGTTTGCCACTGGCGACATGACTTATGGTTACTGGAGCAAGGTAATGGAAATGGCTAAATCAAAGAAGGACCGGAAAGTCTTCGAAAAGGGATATAACGCTCTTTATGCCATGTACAAGGATAATCCGCGTGCAGAGCAGCTACTCGCTGAAATGAAAGCCGAGCTTGATGCTATGAAATAAGGTTATTCAATAACCCTTTGCGGTTGGCTGCTTCGTGTAGCCAACCGCTTTTTCATGTCCGTGCCAATGTGCTTTACAGAACCCGGAACGGTAAGTGATTGGTTTCGGCGCCCCACAAGAGGCCGTCTTTCATAAACACTTCGCTGTTACCTGAGCCGGCGCAAAGAGTAGTCCCGCCGTTAGTAAACCTGTCGCGAATGGCAAAACAGCATTTTCTGTTCAGAGCCTTTGTAATAGACAACCGCGCGCTGTCCCCATTTGGCGCCTAAGTCATAAGCCTGATCAATCGTTAAATTGTAAACAGCGAAGCCGTCTTCGCGCCATTGCGGCTCTTCACCCTCGTGGCTGCATCCGTATGACTCGCCATGACCGTAACCGAGTACACGCAATTCAGAAGCTAAGCGCAAATTAGCTTCCGTGTTCCAGACGTCGGGCATCTCTTCAGAATTTGGATTTGATGCTGTTATCAGAGTTATCGATTCTGCGCTAACGGTGTCGTCATAATGAAATTCTCCGGCGTTGTATATTTTTATCCAATCTGGATCGCAGCTGTAACTGCAAACTTCTGCGGCGAGTAAGCGTGGTAATAATGTGCTTCCGAGTGCGCTAGCCGGAGTCGTAAAGCCAATCGCCTGTGACTCGCCAGCGACTAAGCCGAGGCCGGTGTGAACAAGACACCTGACCGTTACGCTGTTGCCGGGGTCGCCAGGCCATGTGAAAGTTAGGCGCAGCGGGTTATCGCAATCATCTTCAAGAAAAGTATGTTTCACGAATCCGTTTTCAATTGTTTTCGCCGATGGGCCCTCCCCTGGCTTCGGACCCAACTTGCGCAGCACGCTACGCCCAACCGAAGAACGCATTAGCCAGCCCATGAACGCAAAGTAGCCTCTTACCGAGTGAGCTACAAATCTGTTTGGCGTCAAAAGGTGCTCGTGATAATCAACATCACAATCTAAAGCCACGACCCTTTCATTGATTGGAGCCATCACGAAATCCGTTGCATATTTATTTAGTGCTGCCACTTTAAACACACCGGGGCGCGATGCATTCGCTACAGCTATTTTGTCTTCGGCTAGCTTTAAGCCCGAAGCTAAAGTTCCGCCGTTGAGTCCGCCGCGCATCGCATAGTAACCGCCAAAGGACTTAATGGTACGGCCATCGAGCGCAATGCGTTTCAAAAATTCTTGTGCGCCAAGCGAAGCGGGGACGGAATCAAAGCCGCTTGATGGGATGAGGGTGACTTCATTGGCTAAGGCTTGTGCGCCATACTTAGTAATCATTTCTTCAATCCAATGCGACTCGCCAGTCAAGTCAGCGTAATTACATTTATTTTTAACGCATGCCGCAACCAATTTTTCTCCGAAGCTCGCGAACGGACCTGCGCACGACAAGATGGTGCCGCAACTTTGAGTTAATACGTCTAGCTGAGATTCACTAAAAGCATCTGCGACCAAGAATTCACAATCGAACTCGGTGGCGAGTGCAGTGAGACGTTCGCTGTTACGTCCACTTATTGCCCAACGAAGATTTGGTGGTGCAATACGCGATAGCTCGCGTACGGCGAGCCGTCCGGTAAAGCCAGTTGCGCCATGGATGATTAAATCAAATTGCCTAATTTTTGTCACGCGACTAGTTTAGCAGATTAAATAGTGACTTACTTATTAACCGGCACTTTAACACCGTGCTTGGTCATGCAGTCAATAGCTTCGTCATAACCGGCATCGACGTGGCGCACAACGCCCATGCCTGGATCGTTAGTAAGTAGTGCTTCAATCCGCTTATCTGTTTCTAAAGTACCATCGCAACAAATGACTTGGCCAGAGTGTTGCGAGTAACCGATACCCACCCCGCCGCCATGGTGCATGCTCACCCAACTCGCTCCACTTGCAACAGCGAGCATTCCATTAAGTAAGGGCCAGTCAGCGATGGCATCCGAACCATCTTTCATGGCTTCGGTTTCGCGATTAGGGCTTGCAACCGAACCACAATCTAGATGGTCGCGGCCAAGCACGATGGGTGCTGAGAGTTCGCCGTCACGTACCATGCGATTAAATTCGAGGCCGGCAACGTGGCGTTCGCCATAACCCAACCAACAGATACGACTTGGCAAACCTTGGAAGGCGACACGTTCGCGCGCCATCTTTAACCAGCGGTGCAAGTGTGCTTTCTCTGGAAACAAGCGCATCAATGCAGCATCGGTTTTATAAATATCTTCTGGATCGCCACTAAGCGCTGCCCAGCGGAACGGTCCTTGCCCTTCGCAGAATAGTGGGCGAATATAAGCCGGCACGAAACCGGGAAAGTCAAAAGCGTTTTCGACACCCGCTTCTTCTTGTGCGAAAGCACGCAAGTTGTTGCCATAGTCAAAAGTTTCGGCGCCGCGTTTTTGCAACTCGAGCATTTGCTCAACATGCCGGCCCATCGTTCGGAACGACTGCTTTTGATATTCACCGGCATCGCTGACGCGCAACGCCTCGGCTGCGGCGAGTGACATGCCATCTGGCACATAGCCATCAAGGGGGTCATGTGCTGAAGTTTGATCCGTCAAAATATCAGGAGTGATTTCGCGGTCGATTAATGCTTGCAACAACTCGGTAGCGTTACAGCAAACACCAATGCTGACTGCCTCGCCATTTGCCTTAGCTTCTAAAGCGCGGACGATCGCCGCATCAATACTCTCGGCGCATTCGTCGAGGAAACGGGTGCGTAATCTCATATCGATGCGCGCCTGCTCGACGTCCGCAATCAAACATGTGCCTTCGTTCATCGTAACTGCCAAAGGCTGCGCGCCACCCATGCCACCAAGTCCGGCGGTGACTGTCAAAGTGCCTTTCAAAGAGTCGAGGCCGCGCTGCTTTGCAAGTGCCACCAACGTTTCGTAAGTACCCTGCAAAATCCCTTGGGTGCCTATATAAATCCATGAACCTGCAGTCATCTGGCCATACATCATCAAGCCTTTATCTTCGAGATCGCGGAAGGTCTCCCAGTTTGCCCACTTGCCGACTAGATTTGAGTTTGCGATCAACACCTTCGGAGCGTACGAATGTGTTTTAAAAACAGCAACCGGCTTGCCGCTTTGCACCAACATCGTCTCGTCGATTTCTAACTCTTGCAGCGTTCGCACAATCGCTTTTGCTGCTGCCCAGTTTCGCGCCGCCTTGCCGGTGCCACCATAGACGACCAAATCTTCAGGCCGCTCGGCGACCTCTGCATCTAGATTATTCAAAAACATACGCAATGCGGCTTCAGCATGCCAATCCTTGCAATAAAGCTTAGTGCCAGTCGGAGCTTTTTGGGCTCCGGGAGAAATTGTTAGGCGCTGATCGGATTTCATGGTGTAATATTGTAAAACCACCAAGATGGCTTGGGGTTAAATAGCCATGTTCATTTCACTGGTTTCACTCTTCCTCTCAGCTGCTTCCATTCCCCAACAAGACGGCTTGATTCTTGTTGGCCCTAGCTCAAGCACCGATACCTTCTTGCTCGACAATAACGGCACCGAAGTGCACACCTGGACGGCATCAACATATCAGCCTGGTCAAGCTAGTTATCTGACGGAATCCGGACACCTTATTCGCACGGTACGCGTTCCAGGATTAAGCGCTTCGTCAATTGGTGGCTCTGGTGGTGGCGTCGAAATTTACGATTACAACGACGTGCTGATTAGCGATTTCTTTTATGCGACTAACGACCATCTACTGCATCACGATATTGCCGTGATGCCTAACGGCAACATCCTTATGATTGCATGGGAGAAGATTCTTGATGTCGACGTAATTTCCGCCGGACGCGATGCCGCAATAACCGGTCCATTCATGTGGTCTGAATCTATTCTTGAAGTCGACATGACAACGGGCAGCATCCTCTGGGAATGGCACGCAATCGACCACATGGTGCAAGACCGCGATGCGACCAAGCCGAACTATGGGGTCATCGCCGACAACCAAACTCGCCTCGATATTAATCAGCCAACCAACCTTCCAAATGCAAATGATTGGCTGCACTTCAACGCTATTGATTACAATGCCGATCTCGACCAAATCGCCTTAAGCAGTCGCGTGCTCAGCGAAATTTTTATCATTGACCATGACACCACCACCGCGCAAGCAGCCGGTATTGGCGGAGACTTTTTATATCGCTGGGGCAATCCAGAGAACTACGACCGGGGTGGCCCTGCTGATCGCATGCTTCAAAGTCAGCATGATATCCAGTGGATTGCTAGCGGATCTCCCGGTGCCGGCAACCTGATTGTTTTCAATAATGGTAGGTCTGGCCCTTCAGCAGCATCAACAATTGATGAATTCACTCCGCCGCTAGACCCGATAACCGGCACCTACGCAATCGGCTTAACGGGTGCGTATGGGCCAACGTCTCTTGCCTGGACTTATGACCCTACACCGTCATTTTTTGGCAGCCATACTTCAGGATGCCAACGCCAGCCGAATGGCAACACCCTGATTTGCAACGGTCCGGCCGGTGAATTGTTCGAAGTCGACCCTGCCGGAAATACCGTCTTTAACTGGGCTTACTCCACCACCTCAAATCCTGGGATTTTCAAAGTCCGCCGCTATCAAACATCTTTATTCCAAGATAAAAACATCTTCCATGCCAACACCGGTGATGCCGTTGATTTCGACCTTGCCGCTGGCAGCATGAATGCCGGGCGGCCTTATGTGATTGCTGGCACGATGTCGGGAGCTTCGCCTGGAGAAACCATAGGTGGGCTACATATCCCGATCAATATCGATGCCTTTACTAGCATCACTCGATCTGCAGCTTACTCTAGTTTCTTTCTAAATTTCCAAGGCAATCTAGATTTACTAGGCAATGCTACTGCGCAGCTTGTCACAGGGCCAATCCCAGCGGGATATGTGGGTCGCACCATGCACTTTGCATACGTACTGCTCTCGCCTCTAGACTATTCCTCTAACGCAACTCCTGTAGAGATAGTACTTTAAGCCACCTTAAGCCCACTAAGATAAATGTCTGCCACCGTATGGTTTAACCCGAACTGATCGAAGTGTCGAAGTCTCAAGCAGTTGCTTGCGGACGCCGGCCGTGCCGTTGAATTTCGTCACTACCTAGATGAGCCCCCTACTCTCGCCGAGCTTCAAGACCTGTTTTCGAAGCTCGCCCTCGCACACCCCTCACAAATGATGCGTAGCGACTTCACCGTGGCTGACACACATGAATCCTGTTTGTCTGCTATAGTGGATAACCCAGGCCTTTTACAGCGGCCGATTTACATTGATTCGACTAAAGCTGTCATTGCTCGACCTCCGGAATTAGCCCTTTAATTCACGGAACAATCCTTCCCTTTTACCGTCCATTTATAAATGAACCTCTCTCTCTTACTTAGCTCCATCCTCCTTGCCTCACCGCAAAGTGCTCTCGATAGCACTGACGTGGCGCAATTTGTTGAACAAGCCGGCGTCCGCGAATTTACCGGCCGTTTAATTGTTCGCCCTCTACAAAACGAATCTGCGCAATTACAAGCGTCTAACCTTTTGTCGTCATACGGTTTAATCGAATATGTCGATGCCACAAACGAATACGTTGTCGTGGTACCTGAAGGCGAAAACGAAAATAACTTGTCACAAATGCTTATGGCTACTGGTTTCATTCAGTATGCCGAGCCTGACTATATGCTATACCCAGTAAACACTGTGCCAAACGATCCTTCGTTCTCTTCACAGTGGCAGCATTCGAAAATGCGCTCTGCTGAAGCATGGGACTTCGGCACCGGCGATGGCGTTTTCATCGCTTCTACTGTTGATACTGGCGTTGATTTAAACCACCCAGACCTTCAAGGAAACTTGGTTTCAGGGTACAACTCTGCGGACAACCAGGCACAATCAAATGGTGGGCAAGTCGGAGACGTTAACGGTCACGGCACCATGACTTTGGGCTGTGTAGGCGCGATTGGCAACAATGGCATCGGAGTAGTAGGCATGGCCTGGAATATCAAGCTGATGCCAGTTCGATGTACTAATTCATCAGGTGGCGGTGCTTACCTTTCTGATTTAACTGATGGCGCTCGTTGGGCATCTGATAATGGCGCTCGCGCAATTTCTGTAAGCTACTCTGGTGGCGAAAGCAGCAGCGTTAATAGTACCGGAGCCTATATCCGCGGTCAAAACGGTTTGATGAGCTGGGCAACTGGTAACTACGGTAACCAAGTCAACGGCTCCGATCACGCAAGCGTGACTATGGTTGGCGCGACAAACTCCTCGGACAATCGCACAAGCTGGTCTACTTATGGTAACTGGGTTGACGTAGTTGCTCCTGGCGAAAGCGTTCGCACAACCACTGATGGCGGCGGAAACGCTAATGTAAGTGGCACGTCTTTCTCTACGCCAATCGTTAATGGTGTCATCGCAATGATGATGATTACTAGCCCAAGTTCAACGCCAAGCGAAATCGAGCAAATGTTATTTGACAACTGCGTCGATCTCTCAGCAACTGGCGAAGACATCTACACTGGCCACGGACGTCCCGACTTCTACGACTGTATGGTTGCTGCTGATGCAGCAGGCAATGGCGGTGGTGGCGGTAATGACACTATTGCCCTCAGTACTTCAAGCGCAACTCCGGCGGTTGGCTCAACTTTCTGGCTAAGCTTCACTGGCGCTACTGTTAATGCCCCTTACACTATCGTGTATGCATTAGTAGATAACAGCCCTTTCTTTGCTAGCTACAACGGCCTAGTCCATACTGGTGTCTCATCGGCCTTTGGCACCGGTGCTATTTCTAAGCGCGTACCAAATCGCGGAGCAGGACGCACGGTATTCATGGAGCTACAAATGGTTACTGGCGGTATCATTACCGACAGTAACGCTATACGCCTTGATATTCCTTAGGCATCAATAAGCTGACAAGCTGCTGCTTTATCAAGCATCACCGTTGCGGTGAACACTTGGTAGCGAAAACGTTTCACGTTGGCAGCCTGTAAGCACTCGGTAATTACCGACGGACTTACTTTAAAGAACGCAGACAGCTCACGCCGTTTGCGTTCTTTTACAAATTGGAGATCATTGTTGGCATCTACTGCAACAACTCCGTCGCGTAATAATGCGCGAACAAATTGAGATTGACGTTCGGTCCAGTCCCAGAGCAAGCCACCGAGCGCCGACACCGCGCCAGTCAGGCTACGGCTAAATAAGTCGTCGAAACCACGCGCGGCAAAAAACAAACGGTTGCGCTGAGCTTCATCAAAAGCTAATTCTAAATCAGTTGTTGTTTGCGCAAAGGCAAAGCGACATTTTACTGGTGTTAGACGTAAAGTAAGCTCGCAAATCATTTCGATAAGGCGTCCACTTTTTTCTAGGCTGCTGTTGGTACCTAGATTTATTTCGGCAATAAAGTTTTCGCCATCAAGCAGTTTGATATCGCACAGCAATACATCCGAGTAGCGCTGGCTTACGGCTTCGGTCACCAATTCGAGGCGACGCTTTAACACTGCTAACGTTGAACCGCCTGGGCTCAAAACTCTTGCTTGTAATAAGTATTTATTCATTTAGATTCTATTTCGACAAAGACACGCTTTACTACAGGATAGCGCTGCTTAATAGCAGAATCCATCTTAGCAATCGCTTGTTCGACCTCGCCGGCAGGGATGTCGTTAGAGAAATCAACGCTTATGTTGACCAGCACGAAATCTGGGCCCATGTGCATGGTAAGCACCTCGTTAACGTGCTCAACGCCATCGACGACGTTTGCCAGATCGCGGATTCCTTGAACTTCGTCAGGGGCGGCCGCTTCGCCAATCAGTAAGCCCTTTGTTTCATAGGCTAGCCAGACCGCAGTGCCCGCAAGGATCAGGCCAATCACTATCGATGCGCCACCGTCGGCCCACCACACATTGTGCACGTCTACAAGGTAGGTGCCCACTAGCGCCACGATCAATCCTAATAGCGCAGCAGTGTCTTCGAATAACACCACAAACAACGACGGATCTTTACTGTACTTTACTGCATCTAAAAAACCATGACGTCCTTTTACGCGCCTGAATTCTTTAAACGCAAAAAACCAAACGCCGGATTCAAAGAGGAATGCAACTCCTAGAACAATGTAGTTCATAGTAGTAGAGCCAAGTGGCTGCGGATCTCTTAAGTGACTAACGCCCTCATAAATAGATACTCCTGCGCCTACGGCAAAAATAGAAATTGCTACAACAAAGGACCAAAAATAAATTTCTTTACCGTGCCCAAATGGAAAGTTTTCATCGGCCGGTTTCGCCGCACGCTTGATGCCATAAAGCAACAGCACTTGATTACCAGTATCTACTAAGGAGTGAATACCTTCCGACATCATTGCCGAGCTACCGGAGATGAAAGCAGCAAAAAACTTAATAACGGATATGGCAGCATTGCCAATCAGCGCTATCCAAATTACAAATTTAGAATCACTATTACTCATCTGATTTATTCACGTAGCTTACCCGTTGCGCGCTCGACTGCCGTGCGAATCGAACCATCGGCAACCAAAGTTGTGATGCGGTCTAATTCTGGAGTCATGTAACGGTCGTGCTTAAGCGGCGGTACATTTTTGCGAATAAACTCGTAAGCTGCCTGCGCGCCAACGCCGGCCCTTAATGTTTTATTAAATTCGCGGCCTTGAGCGGCGGCGTGCAATTCAATTGCGATAACGCGTTGCACATTAATAACTGCGGTGCGTAATTTACGTGCCGCAAAGTTAGCCATCGACACATGGTCTTCTTGGTCAGCCGAAGTCGTAACCGTGTCGCTACTTGCCGGGTTGGCGTGGTTTTTGTTTTCACTTACCAATGCGGCTGCCACTACTTGCGTAATCATTAACCCGGAACTTAGCCCGGGGTACGGAGTCAGGAATGCCGGCAATCCTGACATCGATGGGTGGATAAGCGTGCTTATGCGGCGTTCGGAGATGTTGCCCCACGCACAAATAGCGTTTGCGGCATAATCAAGCGGCAGAGCAATGGGATGCCCATGAAAGTTTCCTGCGGAGATAGAGTCGCCTTTATCCGGAAACACTAATGGATTATCTGTTGCAGAGTTTGCTTCTAAAACTAAAGTACCACCGAGATGCGCTAACGCATCTTTAGCAGCACCGTGAACTTGCGGAATGCAACGAAACGAATAGGGGTCTTGGACACGATCGCACTTAGCATGCGATTTCTTTATTTCGGACTTTGCCAACAACTTGCGCATATTCACCGAGGTTGCAATAGCCCCGCCGTGTGGACGTACTTTTGTAACTCGCGCATCAAACGGCGAATGACTGCCCATCAATGCCTCTAAAGATAAGGCGCCGGCGATATCTGCTGTAACCGATAAATCGCACATCGCAGCCCATGCCCCTAAACCGATCGCGTTCGATATTTGAACACCATTGATCAATGCTAGACCTTCTTTTGCGACTAACTCTAAAGGTGCTAAGCCCATTTTCTTGAGTGCGATTTTAGTTGGAACCACTTTACCATCGGGCGAAACCATTTCGCCCACGCCAATGACTGGCAATGCCATATGCGCCAATGGAGCTAAATCGCCACATGCACCAACCGAACCTTGTTCCGGAACGCGTGGCAGCCATCCGGAGTGAAACATTGCCATCAGCCAACGCACCAATTGTGGACGAACTCCGGAGACTCCGCGACACATGGACTGGATGCGTAGCAATAAGGCCAAACGTTTTTCGCTTGCTGACATATCGTCGCCCACGCCCACCGCATGCGACAACAATAAATTGCGTTGTAGAGTGCCGCTATCTTCCGGTGAGATGCGCTCCTTGGCGAGCGCGCCGAAACCTGTTGATACACCATAAACGGGCTTATCCTTTTTCAAGATATCTTCAACGGTAACGCGTGCCTTCTTTATACGCGCCAAAGCCGCTGCCGGCAAAACCAATTTAACGTTCTCGCCGCGTGCTACCGCTTGCAACACATCTGCAGATAATTCTTCACCGAGCTTAATGCTAATCATAATACTATTTTAGTATATTCTGATATCCAATACTTGTCTTCTCTCAGTATCGTTTTACCATCGCGCACAATCAGCACGCGGTAGTAGCCTTCGAGTAAATGGTCAGCCGTTGCACCATGCGTAGTTGCTTGCTCTGGCAACGAGGTCCATTCGCAGAGAGGTAGCACTCCGTCTAGTCGGCGCGTGAATTCTAGGGATGCACCACCGCGCTGCGTACGCAGCCGCATTTCGATCATCGAGCCGACTTTCTTTATCACTTGCTGCGCGCTCACTAATCCGCGTTTGTTTACGTTGAGCAATAGCCCGCCGGTCCCTTGTATATGGTCGCCTAGTGCAATGCTAAATGCTCCGCTTTTATTGGTGCGGGTGGTGCGACGCAATTGCGATGGCACTGGCAAGCGCGCCGACAAACGCTCACTACCTATCGATGGGTATATAGCACTGAGCACTTTTAATGGCTCGGCGGCTAATAATTCGACTTCCGCGCCTGCAACTGGATTACCACTTTCATCTAGCACTCGCCCACTTACTTTGGCCTTCGATAAACGCACCAGGAAATCGCAGCGCGTTGGGCTTTGCTTACCAGCAGTCACTGCGCGTCCACGTGGGTCGCATACACCTTGGGCATGGTTGACACGCACATCTAGCAATTGGTTTGTCGGCAAATCATCGAATGAAAAGTAGCCGCTAGAATCAACGGCAACATCTTGGAACTTTTCCCAGACAGATAGCCCGCTGCGACTAGCATCGGTGCGCGGCACGATAGAAATCGTCGGCATATCACCGCCAGGCCACGACTTTACGCGGCCGGCAAGGCGTCCACCTTGTTCAAGTGCGGTTAGCTTTATGACCTCGCTAGTATTTGCCGCAAACAAATTCAATTCGTGGCGCGTTGCCACATGCCCTTTCGCCAAGATATCAATCACCACTCGCCCGCCGCTTGGGACGCCGTGCAATAACGCGATACCCTGCTCATCTGTGATTGCCTCGCGCAGTCCTAAATCGCTGCGCACTTTGGCTCCGGCTAAGACTTTATTCTTGGAGTCGCGGATTTCAAACTTTATAGAGAGCGACTGCCCGATTAACCAGTCACGCTTAGTCTCGCGTGACACATATTGCATGCGCACGATCTCAGCACTAATCCCAGAATTAATACGAAAGATATGCGTCCCTGGCAGCAAGCCATTAAGGACGTAGGCCCCGTTTTTATCGGCAATAGCGAACGCTTGGTCTTGTGGGCCGCCGACGACTTCGATGCGTGCGAAAGAAAGTGGTTTGCCGTATGCATCGATAACGTTGCCAGACAGGTTACCGGCGTAGACCGGCGATTGGTAATTAGCATCGCCGAGGTATTCAAGCTGTATTTGCAGCGGGCCGCTACCAGCCAATGGCAAGACGACCTCTTCTAGCTCGGCGGCAGTTATTTTTGGCGCAAGTTCTTCGACCGATTCATCTGTTTGCGGCGTCACCTCTGTTTGAGGACCTGTGGCAAACACCAATATCACCGCTGCCAGCAAAATGGCAACTAACAGCAAAATGTATGTTGGTCTAATCACAGGGAAAGTTTATCTTCGAGTTGATGACTGCGCCACCCACCCCGCTACCTGCCAACTTGCGTTCGCTTACCGCCAAGACGACAGTTAAGGTGGCACTAGGGTTAGTGGTAATAAAGGGTATCACCTTCTTGGTAACTAACTCTTCCGGAATACTCGGCTCGGCGGCAGATTCGCTGTTTGACGTTTGTGCATCCTTGCTAGTTTTATGGGCCATACTCGAAGCCGAGCGCCCTGCCGATGCTGACCATCCATGGGGACACGGCAAAGCCGAGGGTTTGGCGTCGCTGTTTCAAGGCATTTTGATCTTGGCCACTGGTGTAGGCCTAGTCGCGCACACCGTAATGCGCTTCTTTAAAGATGACGACGACGGATTCCAGCTACCCATCGTTGGCGTGGTTGTAATGATTATTTCGTCTATTGCGACGCTATGGCTGGTGCGTCAGCTTAAATCTACCGCCAAAAAGACCAACTCGCCGGCTTTAGCTGCCGACTCGCAGCACTACACCAGCGATTTACTGATTAACCTAAGCGTAATTATCGGCCTTATTCTGGGCAGCTTTTTAGATGCACGCTGGCCAGACCTGGTTATTGCTTTATGTATTGCCCTCATCATTCTCAATAGTGCGCGCGAAATATTTGTAAGTTCCATCGAGATTTTGATGGACCGCGGTTTAGAAGCTAAAGAATCACATGCCATCCTCGCGGCGGTGCAAAACTTTCACCCACGGGTCGCTGGTTTTCATGATTTGCGCTCGAGGCGTTCCGGCGCAGATATCTTTATTGAGCTGCACCTAGATTTAGCGCGCGATTTGAGTTTTGTAGAGGCGCACGACCTCAGCGAAGATGTAGGCGAAGCAATCCGGCGTAAGTTGACAAACGCTACGATTACAGTGCACGCCGATCCACTATAAGTGGTAATATATCGGCGAAAATGAGTCCCTCATCCCCTATAGAAATTGCCGAATTCCACGGAGACGGCATCTCAAACGAGCTTTCTGCAGCAGTGCACGCTGTGGCCGAAGCTCTGCCGATCGAAGTTAATTTTCATGACGTCGATATGACTCTTGAACGTCGCCGAACCGACGCCGAAGGCTCTTATACCGACGCCGAAAAGGCTATGCGTAAATACCGCGTGGCGATGAAATACCCAACGATTACCGAAGACGATAGCCCCAACAAAATACTTCGCGATCGTTTCGACTTTTCAGTTATTCACCGCCCCGTAGCAACGATTCCGGGGGTTGAAACACGCATCCGTGGCACCGTTGATTTGCATGTAGTACGCATTGCGACGGGTGGCACCTACGAAGACGCCGGCCGCCGCATCGGCAATGATGCTGCAGTCTCAATCAGATTGGTCGAACGCCGCCCAAGTTTTCAAGCATCTATGTTTGCTTTCCATCTTGCCGAAAAAATAGGTGCCGATGTAACGAGTGCTTCTAAATACACGATTCAAAAGCACACCGATGGTTTATTCGAAGAAGTAGTCGCAGGAGTCGCGCAAAAGTTCCCAAACATTGGTCATCAAAAAGAATTGTTTGATGCGCTGTTAGCGAAGTTGATTATGAACCCAGAAGGTTACCGCGTGATTGTGACGCCTAACGAATACGGCGATTTCTTATCCGACACCGCATGCGGCATGATTGGCTCCATCGGATTGGGAGCAAGCGCTTCTTATTCCTTCGACGACGACGGCAACATCCTGTTAGCCATGTTCGACCCGGCTGGTGGCACCGCTCCAGACATCGCAGGCAAGGGTTTATGCAACCCGTCCGCGGCTTTGTGGGCATTTAGCATGCTACTCAAGCACGTTGGCCAAACAGAATTGGGCGACAAGCTTGATAGCGCAGTGCGCAATGTAATTTCAGCCGGCAACACCACTGGCGACCTCGGCGGAACCCTAAATACCGAGCAATTCACTAAGGTAGTGATTGCTGAAATGGGCTAAACTTTAAAAATGCTTAACATCGGCTTCGACATTCGCCCCGCACTATTCGACTATGCCGGTATTGGTCGGTACGTTCGCGAATTGGCTACAGCGATTACCCAACTTCCTGAAGAAGAAGCGGTGTTCTTGCAATTATTCGCCCCATCATGGCGCGGCGGACGGCGCATTCCACCAGGATTAGCTGAAGACCGTCATAAGATGAACAGAGGTTGGCTGCCAGGACGAGTAATGGATCGCCTACATAAACTTCCAGGCTTAGATGCCGGGCGCATGCCGGCAAAAGTCGATGCCTTTCACTACACCGATTACAATTATCCATCGGTACGCACTGCAGGCCGGTTGCTCACTCTGCATGACGCCGCCTTTGTTGCCGAGCCTAAGTTTCATGGCTGGGATACTTCGGTGTTGGTCGACCGTGTGCGCGACAATATCCAAAACGCACATGAGGTTTTAGTAGTCTCCGACCCAGGCATTCGTGACGCCGAACTACTTGGCGCCAAGCGTGATAGCATTCATGTTATTCCGCACGGCGTAAGCCCGTTCTTCAAGCCTTCAACCGAAGTTTGCACTACTGCCGGATACCTGCTCACTGTTGGTACTCTAGAACCGCGTAAAAATTATCGGCGCACTTTGAAGGCCCTAGAATATTGCTGGGATCGCGACCTCGCACCCGACTGGGTGATTGTTGGCCGTCCTGGTTGGGGCTATGAAAAATTTGTTAGTGAAATGAGAAATTCTCGCCACGCACACCGCATTAAGTGGGTGCAGCATCTGACCGACACCGAGTTACTGCGCTATTATCAAGATGCAATGGCCCTACTATTCCCATCGCTAAACGAAGGCTTTGGTTTGGTAGTGCTTGAATCGATGGCCTGTGGTACGCCAGCTATTATTGGCAATAACACTGCTCCAGCGTGGGTTGCAGGCAATTCTGGCCTGCGTGTAGAAGCCACTGAAGTAGATTCGATTGCCGCTGGCATCGAGCGCATGGTTAGCGAAAGCGCCTGGCGTTGCCAAGCATCTGCAGTTGCAGTGCAACGCGCCGCCGAGTTTACTTGGCGAGAAACAGCCCGCAAAACAGTTGCCGCATACCGTCGAGCTAGTGAAGCATACACGGCTGAAAACAGCTAGAAAACTTCGCCGGCTTTACGCACCAAATAGACCACGCCGAACATCACGCCTAGACCTAGGCCGAGTGCAAGTGCGCGAATAATAAGTGGCTGTTGACTAAGGTCACCCATGCCTGAGCTGCTGGGCTCGGCAATAATATCTTGCCGACGACGAGCTTGTTCTAGATGTTTAACTTTAGCCTCATTAGTCGTTGCATTAGCTGTCGCTGTTTCGTCAATGACTTCGAACTTTACATCACCTAAAGAAACGATTGCGTTTAGTTGCAAGCGAATAATTTCCTGCTTCCTACCATCGATAGAGCAACCATTTGAGGATTGTTGATCCGTCAGGATGAAGGCCTCGTTACGCCATTCAATCTTGGCATGAACTCTAGATATCGAGCTATCGCTAACGACATAACCACATTCAGGATGGCGTCCGAGCGTAAGCCCATCGCTAAGTTGTACGATTTCGTCAGTGGATGTGTTGCGTAACTGCATTGCCATACTCTAGCAACGCTAAGATAGATTAGAAGATGACGTCCTCCTCACCCGCTTTGATTCTCGAAGATGTACGACTCGCGCGACAAGCTAGCGCAGCGCAGTTGCTTAATTTTCAGATGTCAGCCGGAGAGAAATTATTAGTGGTTGGCGATAATGGTTGCGGCAAAACCACCCTCGTAGAAAGTATTTGCGGCTACTTGATGGTCAAAAGTGGAAAAGTCGGACGCAGAAGTCGCATCGGTTATGTCGCGCAGCAGCCGCAACTGCCTACTGCATTAAGCGTGCAGCAATATTTAAATCAGCTCGAAAGTTTATGCCAGGGCGAAATTGTAAATAATTCCATAAAATGCATGGGGCTTTTCGGTTTATCTCAACACGCTAGCTCGAAGATTGGCAATCTAAGCCGCGGCTGGCAACAGCGCGTCAATTTAGCTCAGGCCTGGTTGGGCAACCCGCAGTTAATCATTCTTGACGAACCACAAACCGCGTTAGATCCGAATGGTATGCAGCAACTGAAAACTGTAATCGCCGATAGCGCGTCTGCGGTAATCATCTTTGCTCCACCGCAAACAGGCTGCGAGATTTTAATCGAAACTCATATCAACTACACCAAGCTATGTTGAGTTTAAGCACTGCGATTTTCCGTCAACTACTTGCGTGGCCAACAATCGTTGCTGCCGCTTTATGGCTGCTACTCTCTTACCAACTTAACTTTAATGCACATCTCGGAGCCGCATCCTTGGGCGCGTTTTTAAGTTACACCTCGCTGGCGCTTAGTGCGATTATTTTACGCTACGGCTACGTCTTGCAACAACGTCGCCAACAAGGATGGCTGCGCCAAGATTTATTGCGCACTACAACTTCACGCGCGGCTGTTGCTGAAGTACTCGCTGCACTAATGGCATTGATGCTGTTTGCCGTTTGCGCCCAAACAATGGTATTCGTGCTTAAGCCGGCAGTCAGTGGCGAAAGAGAGGCTTACCATCCCGTGAATGCGCAGGTTGATGCAGACTCGGAATGGACGATATCCTGGAATGACCAAGTCCCCGCCGGCAGTAAATTAATTTTAACTTTTGATTTTTCTGATGCACCGCAGGGCATCCGCCAAAGCATGATTACCGGCAATGGCGTTCAGCGAACATTAACCGCCGGAGAAGTTTTGCATTGGCAACTAGAAGATCCTGATGTGTGGCGCCAGGCGATTAGCTTTAGTGTTACGCAGGAACATAATTTGAGTTTAATCAGGCCACTCGCTCGCTTAGTTATTGTGCGCCCGACGCTGGCAGCGTTGCCGCGACTGCTATTGAATCAACTCCTATTCTTCTTTACGGTCATCGCTCTATGCTCATTCATCTTTCGCTATCTGAAAGTAAATGGCAACTTAGCCGCGCTAGGCGCTCTAGCGATTTCTAGTTTGGCAAACTTGGAAGGCGTCAGATTACTGCCCGATGTTGGTGGCTTAATAGCCGCCGGCTTACGTTTTGAAAAGACAGCGTTTACCACCAGCGAGACGGCTCTACTTACCTGGCTAGGCCTTGGCCTAGTGTTTATTTACTTCAGTTGCAGGCAGCCTCGCGCGGATAAGAAATGAGAGCGTCCTACCCCACGCTTGCCATCTCTTGCATCATCGCATTTTGCATAGCATGTGTAGCCAACGGCGCACTACGTGTCGTTGGCCAAGACGCGATCGATAGCTTTCGCACCTTCAATGCGTATCTAGATTACAATCGTGCCCATATAGAAGACGATTATTTACTGATGGCAAGCATTGCCAAACAAATTGAAGAGTTAAGCGGCAATTCGCAGGCCCTAGAATTCAGCGCCTACATTGTCGGATATAGCACCAGCGCCGAATCTCATCAGCGCACCCAGCGTGATGCCCTACATTGGGCAGAAATTGGGGTAAAGTGGCTAACTTCTTCAGTCGATACACGCGATAGGCCATTTAGCGGACTTCAGCTTGCGGCTTACATTTACGCCGAGCGCATTATGCCATACGCTAATTCACACCTAGCGCATGAACAGATGCTAAACAACTTCGAGATATGGCTGGCGTGTGGCGGCGGGCCATCCCCGGTTAGCTCTTTAACGGCGCAAGCTTACCGCGCATACCTCGGCGTCGAAATAGCAGAGCGCGACAATCACATCCTAAGTCTAATGACACGTATTGACAGCCCTCAATAGGCTACAATCAAAGCCATCGAAGCAGTCCTCGACATTCTAAGTCAAGCGCCAGGCCTATGGGCCTTTGCGTTACTCGTTTCGTGCGGCCTAGGTGGGCCACCGTGGTCAGAAGAAATCGTTATTTTGGGCACAGGATACTTTGTCGCCATGCAAAAAATTGGCTTTGGCGAAGCCGTTGTCTGGTGTTGGGGCGGAATTATAGCCGGAGACAGCATTATCTATTTCCTAGGACGCTTTGTTGGTGCGCGAGTCTATTCATGGCCAGTCTTGCGCTCGCACTTTCGACCCGTCAAGAGAAAGCGCTTCGAGCAAAGATTCCACGAGCACGGCACTAAGGCCACCTTTCTGGCGCGCTTCTTCCCAGGCTTCCGCATGATCGCTTTTTTCGTCGCCGGCAACATGCGCTTTTCATATGTAAAATTCGTGACTCTAGATTCGATAGGCGCCGCCCTAACCGTGCCTATTTCCATATACTTAGGGCAAAAGTTTTCTCAAAACCTAGACCATGTGCAGGAGCTTATGCACGAGTTTCGATTGCCTCTAATAATAGTTGCAGTTCTTGTCGTTGCAATCGTTACCTATCTTCTAGGGCATACTCGCCGCGTGAAGTTACGTAATTTGCTACATCTACGAAAACAGCGTTCCAAAGACGACGCGCAACGTTAAAATCCTCGCTACATTTCACCACCCTCTCCCTAATGAGTGGTGCTGACCCTAAAAACCCGACCCAAAATAGTCGATGGATTCCCTAATAAGTAACCTCCCCTGGATTTGTGCTGGCATCGCTCTGGTGACTGCCTTCATCATTCAAAAGAAAGTCATGGCTGCACCTGCAGGCAATGACACCATGGCAAGCTTAGCGGCTGCTATTCAAGATGGCGCACGCGCTTTCCTCGTAACCGAATACAAGCTACTCTCGATTTTCGTAGTAGTAGCCGGAGCCGGCCTTTATGTATTGCCAGAAGGTGGTGGTTTAAATACCACAATCGCCTTCTTCTCTGGCGCATTTGCTTCTGCACTTGCTGGCTGGATTGGCATGCACACCGCCACTCGCGCTGCTGTGCGAACAACTGAAGCTGCTCGCGAAAGTCTCGCTGGCGCACTTCAGGTGGCCTTCCGCTCAGGCGCGGTAATGGGCATGACTGTAGTTGGCCTAGGTGTTCTAGGCATCACCGTGTTCTTCATCGGTCTAGGTTACGACCTACAACAAGTACTCGGATTTAGCTTCGGCGCATCCGCAATCGCTTTGTTCGCACGTGTAGGCGGCGGCATCTTCACTAAGGCTGCCGACGTTGGCGCCGACCTGGTAGGTAAAGTGGAAGCCGGAATCCCTGAAGACGACATTCGTAATCCTGCTACTATCGCCGACAATGTTGGTGATAACGTAGGCGACGTTGCTGGCATGGGCGCTGACTTGTTTGAATCTTTCGTAGGTTCAATCATCGCTACCATGATTTTGGGCGCCGCAATGGGCGCTGAAGGTGTGGCCTTGGTCGATCAGCCACTCGTTGTGCTGCCACTCTCAATCGCTGCTGTGGGTATCATCGCTTCGATCATAGGTACTTTCTTCGTTTCAACAAACGACGAAACCAAAATTCACAATGCTCTGTTTAACGGACTAATCGTTGCTTCAGTTATCTTGCTAGGCTTCGCTTACTACCTAACGAACATGGCCGGCGCCGACTTCGGTAGTAAATTCAGTAACATGGATTTATTCTACTGCATCATGGTTGGTCTAGCTTCTGGTGTTGTTATCGGTAAGATCACCGAATACTACACTGCAATGGAATGCACTCCTGTTAAGACTATCGCCGAGCAAGCCAAAACGGGCGAAGCGACTACGATCATCTCTGGTCTAGCTGTAGGCATGAAGTCCACAGCCCTGCCGGTAATCGTTATCTGTGCAACTATCGCTGTGTCTTTTGGCCTATGTGGTACTTACGGTATTGCTTTGGCTGCTGTTGGCATGCTTTCTACCCTTGGCATCTCACTAGCTGTTGATGCTTATGGCCCTGTTGCTGACAATGCAGGAGGCATGGCTGAAATGGCTGGCCTACCGCCAGAAGTTCGCGAACGCACCGACTCACTCGATGCTGTAGGTAACACTACTGCAGCGATTGGTAAAGGTTTTGCGATTGGCTCTGCTGCACTAACAGCACTCGCTTTCTTCTCCGCTTACGCTGCTGGCGCGGGCGACGTAGATTTAGGCATCGATAATCCACAGGTGGTTATTGGTATGTTTATCGGCGCAATGTTGCCGTTCTTGTTTGCAGCAATGACCATGGAAGCCGTGGGCAAAGCGGCATTCGCGATGATCGACGAAGTACGTCGTCAGTTCCGCGAGATTCCTGGCATCATGGAATACAAAGGCGAAAAAGACGCACCAAACCGTCCTGATTACGACGCGTGTGTTTCAATCTCAACTAAAAGCTCAATGCAACAAATGGTTATGCCAGGCGTGCTAGCGATTGCAGCTCCGATACTTGTCGGTATGTTCGGCGGAGTAGTCATGCTCGGCGGTCTACTTGCAGGCTCACTTGCTGCTGGTGTGATGATGGCTATCTTCATGTCAAACGCTGGTGGTGCATGGGATAACGCTAAGAAGCTTATCGAAACTGGCGAACACGGCGGCAAGGGCTCTGATGCTCATAAAGCTGCGGTTGTTGGCGATACAGTTGGTGACCCATTCAAAGATACTTCAGGCCCAGCGCTTAACATTTTGCTTAAGCTAATGTCTGTAGTTTCTGTGTTGCTGCTGCCATTCTTCCTAGAGTTTAACAAGTAAGTTTACTAGGTGAAGGCGACCAACCATAAAGAGAACGCTCGTGCGCTAGCCTTAGAGCTAGCGCACGAAGCTTTCCGTTTGAAGGGCGAAAACATTCGCGCTTTAGATGTAAGTGAGTTTTTATACATCACGGATTACTTTGTAATAGTTACCGCGCAATCTATGCGTCAAACTAAGGCATTAGCCGAGGCCCTACAAGACACTGCTAAAAAAGTTACGGGCAGCAAAGGGGTCATCGAAGGCAAAGCGTCATCAAGCTGGCTATTAGCCGACTTCGGATCGGTAGTCGTTCATGTACTCACCGAAGAGTCACGTGAGTTCTACGATCTCGACGTTCTATGGGATGACGCCGAAGAACTTCAGCTGCCTGACGCCGAGTAGATTTTTATCTTTCTAAATTCGACTGGGTCATTATGCCCCGCGAATCCAAATGCGCCAGTTGTGCGCGTGCGCCCCGGATGTGGGTTAGCATCCACAGCTTCTTCAATCTGCGCTAAGTCGCAGTCTAAGATAATGAAGCCGTTTAATTCGACTTGTATTTTAGAACCGTGAACGCGCACCTCTTGAGAATTCCATGCGCCGACTGGGCGAGAGAATCCGCGGTGTGCCGCAACCATGCCGTAAGCCGAACCATGGTATTGATATTCTTTGAGGTCGGCATATTGCTCGGCGCTGTTGTCTAGAATTTGCAATTCGCACATGCCGTCATAGGCTGCGTTACCCGAACGCGGATAACGAATAGCAAGACCGTTGTTGCCACCAGCGGGTAATTTGAATTCGAAGCGTGCAGTGAAATCGGCATAGTCTGTGTCGGTGTAAATCGTGCCGCCACTACCCGGACGACAACGGATGGCCTTATTAACCACTTCGTATTGTTCCGTTGGGCCACTCCATCCTGTGAAATCGGTGCCGTTAAAAATGCTGGTGAAGTTCATGTCGCCAGCAGCAGCCAGTATTTTATTTGCTTCAGGATAATCGATTTCGTGAAGGGTGATGTTGCGCCAACAGATCTCGCCGCCGTGAGTTTGCAATTGGATTGGCCCGCTAGTAGTGATGGGTTTGTTGCTATCCCAATAATTTTCTAAGGGTACGTGATCAACGATCAATTCTTTATTGAGCCACACTGAAACGCGCGAGCCGACCATGCGCATACGCAGATGATTCCATTCGCCGAAAGGTTTGTCCATTAGCTTAGTCGGCGCATTGCTATATTTTTTATTATTCCATAAACCACCGGAGCCTAAATTGGCACCGATATCCCATTTGCCACCGGCTTCGGTAGTGTCCCAAATTTGGACTTGTGGTACGCCGCGTAAGTAGACACCAGAGTCGGCGCCGGCTACGGTTTTATATTCAAGCGCTAAATCAAAATCGGAATAGTCGGCGGTGGTGCTCAAAAATTCACCGCCGCCATCATTGACGATAACCCCATCGGCGATGGTCCAGTGTGAAGTGCCGTCGTCCCAACCTGTCCAGCCAGAAAAATCGCGGCCATTGAACAGAGCCGTACGAGAAGATTTAGCCGGTGGACGCCACACCGATGCGAGTATCTTTGCCATCTGTGGATCGTGCTCGATTAACTCGGCTCTGACGAATGGGTACATATCATTTGTCCCCCAGTAGGCCTCCGAGCACTCGGCGAAATATTCTTGAACGTTGGTCGCAGCGTAGCCCGGAATCGTCGCGCCGTTTACGTGCAAGACCTCGGTGTAGAGGTTGTTGGCGATTGCGTTGCTGTAAGCATCGAGGATCTGCTTGTTGTCGTAACCGAGAACCTGATGATGGTAAGCGTGCGACATTTCGTGTAAAACCATGGAAGGCTGCTCGTGAATCCATCCTAGGAAATTAGCCGCCACTCCGAATTCTACGGATTTCGCCCAGTCGGTGTTGAGCTTATTATTTTTCAGCCACTGCTCGGACGGATGGTAGCAAGCGCCCGAATTCGCCGGTCGGTTAAGGTGAAAGTAGATCTCTACTTCACGCAATTGGCTAACCACGTTCGCCGGCAGCCGCGAATCGATCTCGCGTAATTTAGAGGTGAGTAGTAAGCGTACTTCGGAGTATAGCTTTGGCTTATCACACAATTGTTCTTCAAAATGGACGGTCCAACCACGAATATTTTCAGTCTTGTATTCAGTCGGGAAGTCAGCCTGGATGACGGGCGCTGCGTAACTGCTCAATAACAAAGTAAGTATGCCGATGTATGCCATGTCCACTAGTTTAGCTACTGCCCGAGGGCTGATTATGCTAATTTACAACGATGATAAGCAACCTTGCCCTACTTTTCACAGTCCTATCTGCTCAACAAGTGCCAGTGCAACAAGCTTGGGTTGACGAAAAACTTCCAGAGCTAGTCACGCTGTACGAAGCATTGCATCAAAGTCCAGAGTTATCCTTTCAAGAGAAAGAGACCTCCGCGAAGATGGCGGCCATCCTTAAAGAAAATGGTTTCGAGGTGATTGAAAACATCGGTGGCTACGGAGTTGCCGGAGTACTGCGCAACGGCGAAGGGCCGACTGTTTTAGTTCGCGCCGACACTGATGCTTTACCGATTGTAGAAAACACCGGGCTTACCTACTCCAGCAAAGTTCGCGCAACCGAGCAAGACGGGCACGAAGTAGGAGTGATGCACGCATGTGGGCATGACGTCCATATGACGGTCTGGTCGGGTGTCGCAGCGTACTTAGCGCAAAACAAATCACAATGGAGTGGCACTTTACTATTCGTCGCGCAACCTGCCGAAGAACGTGGCGCCGGCTCGGCTGCGA
>JBLINB010000007.1:0-52177 GCA_047638975.1 Myxococcota bacterium | reverse complement strand
CAAAGTTTGCTTCATGCGCATGGCAGTAGAAGAAAAGACCACTACACAAAAAGCTATTAGCGGTCTTCCAAAAACTTACATCACGCCGCGTATCGAAGAAGACAACATCATCACTTCGGTGATGCTAGGCGAAGATCCAAGCGCGCATAGCGATAGCGCATACACCGAGATGGATACCATCACCGAAGGCAGTAATTGGTTTTATGCCCAGGGTGACGTCGACTTTCGCGATTAAATCATTTTTCAGAGTCTTTATCGACAGCATACGGCGCACAACGTTCAGCCAGTTTGTCGCCATAGCGCACGCCCTCTGCAAGTGCGCGGCGCATTTCGATAAAGTCGGTTTCGCGTTCGGCACGCGGCGCGCGATTGAAAGTGCGGAAGCCGATACGGCCTTCGGTCATCATGTTTAAGCCTAGCCAAGCACGGTTTGATTCGCGGTTGCGATCCCAGTACTGCAGTTTATGCTTACGCAATTGCTCGAGAGTGTAGATGGTGCAATCCGGCATGGTTTGCGCTAACTTCGCGCACATATCATTGACCATTTTATCGAGCATTGAAAAATCTACTTCGGCATTCGCTAAAACCTCTTTCGCAGCAGCGCGCTCGGCACCCGTTTTGAATTGGCCATAAAGCGAACGTCCGTATTCGTCGGTTATAAATTCGGTGTGTGCCATCGGGTTAGCGATGAACTTGCCATCGACTTTTAAGGCTGGCACGATGCCATTTAGTAAACCAATATGCTGAGCGTAATGCGCGCTCCATTGTTCGCATAAAGTACACGACTCTACTGCGCGCGCTATCCCTACAAAAACGGGTAGATAATCGGTAGAACCACCCACCGGAGCCGATCCGTGTTTAGGACCAGCCTGCCCAAAACGCGCAGTATCAACGGCCACAGTGAAATCACATGCCATACCAAGTTCTTGACCGCCTGCAATGCGCATACCGTTAACGCGATTGATAACTGGCTTGTCGCATTCCATTAACCCTGACACACCATCGTTAAACAGGCGCATGTAGCGGCGGTACTCGTCAGGGCGTCCGGAATAATGTTCGCTGTATTCAGCAGTGTTACCGCCCGTACAGAAAGCTTTATCGCCGACCGCAGTAAACACGATGCATACTACATTTTGATCATTCGAAGCACGGCGTAAGGCTAATAGTAGTTCAGCCATTGCGCGCGTAGTGTAAGAGTTATATTTATCAGGATTATCTAACCAAATCCAGGCATTAAATAGATCTTCAACCACTGTGCCATCTTGCAGCACTAATGGTTTTAATTCATATTTAATCTGCGTGAATGCGTAATCAGGGGATAACTCGTGGTTGGCAAAAGTGGTCATTATTTTAAGGGATTAAGATGGAGCGCTAAGAAAGTTTAAGGAATGGTAACGGTTGTCGTGTCTAAAAGTATGCTGCTTGACCAGAGAATGCCTGACCAAGAATCAAAGTATGGATCTCGTGCGTACCTTCGTAAGTAAGGACAGTTTCTAAATTACACATATGGCGTCCGGCTTGGTACTCGAGAGTAATGCCATTGGCACCAAGCAAGCTGCGGCATACGCGAGCAATCTCTAAAGCCTTTGCAACGTTATTGCGTTTTGCCAGCGACACCTGTTGTGGAGTCATGGTGCCGGCCTCTTTCATTTGCGCTAAGCGCCAGACCAGTAGCTGCATTTTGGTTATTTCGGTGCCCATTTCGGCCAACTTATCTTGAGTTAATTGAAAGGCAGACAAAGGACGACCATGAATGATGCGCGCGTTGGTGTAGCGTAGTACTTCGTCGAAGCATGCTTGTGCCGCACCGACTGCGCCCCATGCAATACCGTAACGCGCTTGCGTTAAACACGATAATGGCGCTTTCATGCCACTGCCCATAGGTAGGCGGTTAGCCTCAGGCACGCGCACATCTTCCAAAATTAATTCACTAGTAACACTGCAGCGCAGAGACCATTTGTGTTTTTGTTCAGGTGCGCTAAACCCCGGTGTATCGCAGTCGACAATAAAACCTTGGGCGACACCTTCCTCATCACGCCCCCAAACAATGGCAATGTCTGCGATGCTGCCAGAGGTGATCCACATTTTCTGACCGTTGATGATCCAGTCGTCACCGTCACGTACACATTTCGTGCGCATTCCGGCTGGGTCTGAACCAAAGTCAGGTTCGGTTAAGCCAAAGCAACCAACAAATGCACCACGCGCTAGTTTTGGTAGGTATTTGTTCTTTTGCTCTTCGCTGCCAAACGCCTCAATGGGATACATTACTAAGGATCCCTGCACCGAGCTGAACGAACGAATGCCAGAATCGACGCGTTCGATTTCTTGGCAGATCAAACCGTACTGCATAGCGCTCATGCCCGCCCCGCCATACTGTTCGGCGACTGCTGGACCAAGCAATCCTAACTCGCCCATCTCTTTGACGATGTGATTAGGAAAGGTGCCTGCCTCCCAATGTTCAGCGACAAGTGGCATTAATTTATCGCTGCAATATTCGCGCACCATGCCGCGAACCATGACATCCTCTTCGCTGAGCATACTGGTGATGTCGTAAAAATCGAATTCGGTGTAGCTAGACATTGACTTGTGAATTTTTGTTGGTTGTTCTGGTTGAGATTGTCTTGTATCAGGCGCATGCTATCTCACGTAATCGCCACAATCTGACGAGCACTCTGCATGAACCAGAGCCACTATTTTAACTTCGAAGCCAACTGCCTAAGGAAGAGTGTCTGCAAAAAGATTCCCAGTTCTCGTTAAACATACCGATTTATCGCCATGCTATAATATTTAAGTGACTAATATAAGCCTACTCTCGCCACAAATGCCTATAGTTAAAGGGCTTACGCTTGATATTTTAAAGAAAGCTGGCACTGCCGATCTAAGCGAGTTCATCCTTATTAGCAGTAGTTCGCGTAGCAATCGCCTGCTTGAGCAAGAGCTGCTCTTAGAAATTGAGCGCCAAAACCAGTGGTCTAGTTTTCGAGCGCCCCAGTTTGCCACTTTAGGATCGCTACCCCATTTGGCGCTAGAGCTAGGTGAAACACCTGTGGCTACAGCCGCGCCGTGCCAATTGGCCTGGCTTAATGCCATACAAAGTTGTGCTGCCAAAGATATGCTGCTGCATTTGGGCATCAACATTAAAGTTCACAGTGAGGTTTTAATTTTGGCGCAACAATTAGCTAGCTTGCAGTCGCAATTAGCCGCTGAGCAACTTAGTTGTGCCAAGATTGCGCTTAACCCACAACTTAGTGATAGCGAGCGCGATAGGTTTTCCTTTTTAGAAGGCATCTACCAAAATTACTTGCGTCTACTCAAGGAGGCTGGTTTGTGCGATAAAGATCATGCGCAACAGCAAGCCTTAATGGCTGGCAATAAATCGTTGACAGCACAGGCGAGAATCATGGTGATGTGTGTGCCAGAAATGAGCGCATATCAGCGGCGATTACTTGATTTGTGCGCGCCTCAAGTAGAGTTTATACAACTAGATTTCGCTCATTTGCCTCAGGCCTTCGACGCATACGGATGTGTGCGTCCCGAAGTGTTTGCGGCACCCGGTAATACTTTATTAGAAGCAGTGAAAATAAAGTATTCGAGTAATCCGCAGACCATGGTCGACTGTGCTTTACAGATGCTGGGCGAAGGCGAAAGTAAAACTCCACCAGAAGAGATTACTTTTTCATTGCTTGAAAAGCAATGCACGCCGTTCCTAGACCAAAAGCTAAATGCTTTCGGTGTCGAGTTGCGCACAGCTGTTGGTGGCAATCTCAAAGATAGCTTGCCGGTTTTGCTGCTTACTCAGCTTAAGGCATATCTCGAGCATCCTAATTTCGAAAACGGCGCTGAATTATTAACACACCCTGATTTGCTGCCTAATCCGCGACTAAAGCAAGAATTAGATTCTCTGCGCCAAACAAGCTACCTACAGTTCTTGCCAGCAGAGTATCTCAAGATGCTACCCGCGGCTGCTACGGCAAAACAGCTCGGCTTGACGCAAGCAATATATGCCACCCGCGAGTTTTTGCTTGAGGTCTATGGCGAAACAGAAATTAAGCCCGAGCAAAACCGAGAATCGCATCTACGCGCTAAAAGTCTCGAAATGGTTGCCGCTACTTTAAACGAGTTGCAAGAAGTGCACGACTGTTTAGCCAATGACCCTAAATTGCGGTTTAGCTTTTCGCGCAGTTTAGATTTTATCCTCCACCAGTTTCGTGGCAAGCAAATTGCACAACGCTACAGTGACAATAGTGTCGAGTGCTTAGACTGGTTAGAGCTTAATCTCGATCCAGCGCGCGAAGTAGTCATACTCGGCTTCAACGAAAATCATGTTCCGGGTAAAAGCATGGGTAATATGTTTATAGATAGCGAATTGGCACAACGCCTCAATATGTCTGGCGACCAACAGCGACTCGCCCGTGATTCATACATTGTGCAGTCCTTAGCTCTTGCTCGTCGACACACTGGCGGACGTCTACACCTCATTTGCGGACGCGCGCAAAACGATGGCACGCCATTACTACCCAGCCGATTACTCTTTCTATGTGATGAAGAAAAGGCTTATGCAAATGCAGCTGAATTTTGTGCAGCCGAAGAGCAACCTGCGCTCATCACAACACAGCATGCCGCCGAACGAAAACTGCCGCGCGCTGCAGACGACAGCATACCGTCTAGAGTTTCGGTTACCGCCATCAACAGTTATTTAAACTCGCCCTATTCTTTCTATTTGAGCAACAATCTCAGGTTACGCTCGGTCGACACCCAGTGCGACGAGCTTAATCCTTTAGTTTATGGCAATTTCGCACACGAAGTACTCCAAAATTTCGGGCGCAGCGAAGTGCGTCATAGCCAAAACGCTGTAGATATTAACGCCTACCTGCGTTCTGAATGCCAGCGCCTATTTGATATTCGCTTCCCTAGCCCAAGTGCTATTATTCGTGCACAGATAGCTATACTTGAGCAGCGTTACCAAGTTTTTTCAGAATTACAGGCACAACGCACCGCCAAGGGGTGGCTGATTAAAGATTGCGAACGTAATATCCCTAAGGGTGTCAAATTGTTTGATAGTCAGTTTGATATTAGTGGCGTCATCGATCGCATTGATGTGCGCGACAACGAAATCTGTTTAATTGATTACAAAACGCCTAATTCGAAAGCGAACTATCTACAGAAAAAACTATTCAAGAATGGTGCCTTTACTGATTTGCAGTTGCCGCTATATCATTTCTTAAGTCGCAGCTTAACTGACTTAGAAGGCTATAGTGTCAGTCTGTCTTACTCCTTACTTACAGCGAATAGCAGCGAAGCTGGTTTTTACCCGCTAGATTTCGATAAAGACCAACAGCAAATCGCCGAACAACAGTGCCGAGATATCTTTGAGTGTATTCACAATAAAAACTGGTTTGACCTTGGTAAAGCACCGTACGCCGGAGATACCGAGCAAGCTATACGCGGTGATTCTTTACTGGGTGTAACAACAATCGGCGAGGATGTTCAATGAGCGCACACCAGCAAATAAAACTGGCCTCAGCCGGAACGGGTAAGACCTTCTCTTTATCCAACATTTATCTAAACTTATTCACCGCAGGCCAGCCGGCGCAGAATATTTTGGGTTCGACCTTTACGCGCAAAGCCGTAGCAGAAATATTAAAGCGTTTATTCGAGCGTCTTGTTGAGGGCGTAGAAGATCCGGGTAAGTTAGAAGAGCTCAAGCATTTTGACGCCATCCCCCAAAACTGGGAGGCCGCTGACGTAAAAGAATGCGTGGTAAAGCTAGCGCTATGTATTGATCAAATAAAAATCATTACACTTGATTCCTACTTTAACAAGATTGCCTCGCAGCACCGACGCGAACTAGGGCTGCCATTGCAGTGGCGCATGAGCGAGTATCTGCAAGACCAAGAGTTGCTGCAAACGGCAATCAACAACTACGTAGCCGGCAATAATCTAAAAGACATCGTCAAGCTGGTTGCATCGTTAGACAAAAACGATTCGCCGCGAAATTTTCTAGAGATGCTACTCACTGAGACGGCTGCGACCTTAGATTTAATTAACGACAGCACGCCGCAGGCATTCGATTGTATCCGGCCACACGTATCCGTTGCCAGTCAGCAGCAACTGCTCGATAAGCTCGATGGAATTCCTAACATCATCGACAATCGCGAGAAGCAGTGCATCCAAAAGAGAGAGCACCTGATAGCAGCCATTAAAGATGGCGACCTTAAAGCCATCCTCAAGCAGAGCACCTACGCAAATGGGCAATGGTATAAAAAGCCTTTGCACGCCGACTGGCTAGATTTGTGTCCGCTAGCAATCGACTATGCGCGCGGTTTGGCGACGCAACAAGTCATTACGCGCAACAAGTCTTATGCTAGCATGTTTAGCGCAGTGCGCCGTGAGCTGCACGCGCTTCGACAACAGCGACGCTTATTTAACTTTAGTGATATCACCCACTTGGTTGCCGATGCCGTAGCTCAAAAAAGTATTGACTTAGCCGACGGCGAGTTAAATTTACTATTAGACGAGTTCCAAGATACTGCCGTATTGCAATGGCGTATCTTGCAGCCACAAATAGCGGCTAGCATTAATGCGCAACGCACGCTTTTTACAGTCGGCGACACCAAACAAGCTATTTATGGTTGGCGATCGGGTGACTCGCGTTTGCTATCCGGTTTTAAGCAGTGGGCTGATGATCATTCTTTGGGCGCTAATCTCGAACAAAGTTCGTTGAATGTAAACTATCGTTCAAGCTCTGTCATTTTAGGCACCACCGACTTAGTGTTTGGCAATGCCAAAAGTTTGGCTCCGCATAAAGACGAAGTTGCGACTGCCATCAACCAGTGGACCGAAGGTTATCAAGATCACAAAGCAGGTAAAGACATCCCGGGTTGTGCCCTCCTCTTTGAAGTAAATCCCACTTCCGAGTTAACTCAAAAACAAGCAGCGGCAGTAGCGGCAGCAGCACGCGCTGCAGAACTACATATGCAGGCGCCGTCCAAATCGATTGCAATCTTGGTACGCAGTAATTCGATGCTTGCCTTAATTCAAAACGAATTACGCAAACGCGATGTGCTGGCTGGCAGCCATGGTGGCGTTTCCATTTGCGATGCAGAGTCGGTGCTTATTACTTTATCATGGTTAACAGCAGTCTTTTATCCCGGAGACAGCTTGGCACTTTTCCATGTGCAAAGCTCAACAATCACCTCCTTTGGTAGTACCGAAGACTTAAGTAAAAAAGAATTCGATCGTCACGCGCAGCTTCAACGCCGCACCATTTTGAGCATCGGATTTAGCGACTACCTACAGCGTCACTTACAAGATATTACACGCTGCTTCGCCAGTGGCCATGATCAACATCGCATGCAGCAGTTGCTCGACCTAGCTTCTCGCTTTGACCAGTTAGACGATAAAAGTGCCTGCGATTTTGTTGAATATATACGCACCACAAAAGTAAGCGAGAGCGCAGAAACTAAAGTTCGCTTAATGACGATTCACGCCGCCAAGGGCTTAGAATTTGATGCGGTTATTTTACCGCAACTCGAAGGTGCCTTAATGGGTTCGATTCACCGCCAAATAGCCATTGGCTCGCGACCAGATATACGCGCGCCGTATTCTAAATTATGCGCCTACCCATCCTCCGTCTACGCTGACTTGATACCCGAACTTGGCGAGCTAGAATTCGAACTCGGGGTGCAGCGCTCAAGCGAGTCAATGTCTGCACTATATGTTGCGCTAACACGCGCAGTCGAACGCGTCGAAATGATGATTCCAAAGGCATCGGCAAGTGGCGAGACCGACAGAACCAGCTGTTTATTACGTAATGGTCTCGACCTTGCCGATGAAAAGACCAGCCTCGCATTTGAAGCGCCGGATGGCGTCTCTTTAAAATGGCAGCACCCCGATAGTGATTTAGATAGCTGGAAGCAAAGTGCTACTGAGCTACCTGCGAGCACCACTCCATTAGTCTCGCCATTTTCGGCAAGCACAGCTCCGCGTTTACTGAAGCGCGTTAGCCCCTCGCAATCTACAGAAAGCAGTAGTTACGTCGGGGCCGACATCCTTATCGAAAGTAGCGCGCAAAACATGGCGCGCGGTTCGCGGATACACGCTCTACTTCAAGATTGCGAATGGCTCGACAACTTCGAATGCCACGACGACGAGCTGCAAACGATGCTTAGCAAAGTACATGTTCGCGAAAAACTAACGCGACCGGCAACCGCTAATTTAGAAGTTTGGCGCGAACGCGATTTCAGTGTGTTGATCAAGGATAGCGATTCTAATAGTTATATCTCGCGAGGATGCTTTGACCGCGTAGTTATAGAACGCAACGCCAATGGCGCACCACTGTCTGCCGAGATTATTGACTATAAAACGGGTCGCGTAAACGACGCCATGCGCGCAAAATATCAAACACAGCTCGACGAGTACACCAAAGCTTTACAACTACTTCTCGGGCTGCCCCTTGGGCAAATCAACAGCTGCCTGCTTGAGCTTGATGCTTGAAAAACTTAGCTTGCCCTTGTCGGTATAAGCAGCTATCACGCCATCTTCGCCGGCGGCTAAACTTATAAAGCCTGCGCTACGTGCGCCGCTGACTTGCGCGATTTTCGAGAGTGGGCCCGCCATACCTTTTCTAGGGATGGCTTTTGCTACCCACCATACTTCATCATCTATCTCTTGCAGCCATGCCACAGATGCTAAACCTTCTGGTAAATAGGCGACATCGGCACGGCCTAAAGTGCCAAACGCTGACACAATCAACGGCAGTCCGAAAGTCTTACCGCTGCTTTTAGATTGTGCTATTTGCAAACGTGGAGCGGTCCATTCTTTGTCGGTGAAAAACGCTAGTGCCGCATGCCTTGAGCTGTTGTCTAGTGCCGGACCATTCACCGGGCATGTGGTTATTTTCCATCCGCCGGCGCCTACGGGCATCGCCGCAGTAAAGCTATCCGGTTGCAGCGGATTACCACGCACGTAGTAAGTGTCGCGGTGTTCTTCGCTATTGCGATCGCGATAAGTGACCACTACATTGCCGCTTGCGAAAATAGCTGAGTCAGTATCGCAACAGTCGCAGACTAATGCATCAAGCACGATTTCTTTATCAGCCAAGCTACCGTCGGCATTTATCACGACACCCATCAGCGATGTTTGGTACTCGCCATTGCTACCAAAGTTGCCGCCCTGCAGCCATACACCAAAAAATCCGCCGTCGCCCAAGGCAACGATAGACACAAAACCATGTTCGGCACCTACTTGATCTTGGTGTAGCCAGCGTGGTTCGGTAAATGCCGCCCCTGCTTCGCGGCTAAAGGCAAATTTTACACCATAGCCATGGCCATTTGATTCAAGCCAAGTGATGATGCCGCTGCCGTCTTTGCCACTCGCAAATCTCGGGGTGTCAGCCCAATTGACCATCATTTTATCGCTAGCACTTACTAAAACCGGCGCCGTAAACTCTGCGTCAAGCAGGCGCCGCATTTCGAGGCGCTTAACGCCATCAGCTTCACGGAAATACCAAAGGTGTAATACTCCGCTTTGATCACGCTGCATGCCAGGATACATTGCGTCAGCAATCGCCAACTGCGGCAGACTTTCAACCGTTACGTTAGGATTGCGGATACTATCTGCAGCATCATCATCAACTTGTAAAAACGATAAAGCACTAATCAATAATAAAATCATTTTGGTAATTCTTTAGAAGTAAAAGCGTAAGGCAACAATGCGCCAATAGTTTGATGACTGACATCGTTCGCACCGCCCATAATGACACGTACTTCGGCGTCAGCTGCAAATTCAGAAATCACCTGACGGCATCCGCCGCATGGAGCAACGGTTGCATCGACGTCAGCCCACACCGCAATAGCTGCAATTTTTCTAGATCCGGTGACCACCCCATTTGCAATCGCATTGCGTTCGGCGCAAACACCTAGCGGGTATGCCGCATTCTCGACATTGACACCGACGCTAGTCGAGCCGTCTTGCCACGCAACTGCCGCGCCTACTGCAAACTTTGAGTAAGGGCAGTACGCATTGGCCGCTGCTTGTTTGGCAAGGGCAAGAAGCTGATCATCTTGCATCTATAAACTATACCGTAATAGCCGTTCGTATGCCGGCATTGCAAACTCTAAAAGCTCTTTAAGCTCTGCAGGAAACTCAGCTGACTTAGGCACATGCGGACGCCATCCGTCGGTCTTAAGCACTTTTGCATACCATGCCGGCGCCCAAACTCCGTAGCTCTCATGCATTCCTGGGGCCCAGCTCATCATTTGCTCCTCGAACTCGAGGCCTAATGCGTTGCATAAACGCGGCATCATTGTCTGTGGATCGGCCAACAATTTAGTCGAGTCAATGACCACGGGGTTCTTACCTTGAGCGCGCAAACGCTCAAATAATTGCAACTGCTGTCCGTAAGCAATATCGATGCGCGACAAAGTTTTTAAATCGCTTAATAATGATGGCAGCATTTCGCGCGGATGCCGAATCAGAAATGCATTTGTCGTATCGGCGTCATCAATAAACGATAAATCTTCGTCGCCGAAAATGTGATGCGCCATGTGTTTAACAAATTGCACTGGCCTATCACATTCAGCGCGCAACACCTTTTCTACTACATCAGCGAGTACGTTATCTTGTGCCGCTAACACCTCTTCGCGCATGGGATGCTGCTTGCCACTACGTTTTAAGTAGTAGGCGTACAGAGGTTCATCCACCCCACGAACCATAGAGTGTTCACCGAAACTACGCAGCAACGCGGTAGAAACAGTACGTGGGCACGCCCACATTGCTATCCGCTTGGTGGCCAAAGTCATTAACTCTTTTTAGATTTCTTTTTCGTGACCTTCTTCTTGGTCACTTTCTTCGTGACCTTCTTCTTGGTCACTTTCTTCGCAACTTTCTTTTTCTTGGACTTCTTCTTAGTGGTCTTCTTCGCTCCGGGCTCGCGCGGCTTGAATTCAAATCCGTGACGGCCGTTCGGCTTACGCACTAAGCGTGCTGTAAAGTTACGACCTTTACGTGATATAAAATCTTCAATCCAATCCGTGTGCTCTTGCTCTCCGAAATACGGCAGCAAATCTACACGCTTCATTTCGCGCTGACAAATCGTGCGCGGGAACTTAATACCATTCGCCTCGCTAGAGACAAAGTGTGTAACCGTTTCGACAATCTTGCCCTTACCTAAAGGACAATCAACATATTCAGAGCTATCGATTTCGTAAGAGATTTCTTCTTGGCCAACCGCACCCTTCTCGTCGTCTGACTTGAAGTTCTTGACGGGTTCGAACTCGAGCTTATTTTCATCGTCGACTTTGATACGCCCAGCGTAAGATTCGCCGCGCATGCTAACAAAGCCCTCGATAGGCCCTGAATCGCGCTCTTTGAGCAAGCGGGTCGCCAACGGACGATTAATGAAACGACCACGGAATTCTTTCCAGATGGTGTAACCACAAGCGTCTGGTTCGACAGCCTCTATCTTAAAATCTTCTTTCAAAGATTCTTCTGGAGCTATCGCTGCTACTAATGGTAATAATTCATTAATGTAATCATCTACAAAGCAGATGCGATCGAGTTTGAAATTAACATAGCCATTCGTGCGCTTGAGGTCGTCTTCAACTTCGCTCACTTCACTGCGCTCTGCCAAAAATTTGTGCACAATTGCAGCGATATCAGCCAAAGGGGTTTTTGCTTCTTTACCCATCGACTTTATAGTCAATTTGTAATTGTCGCCCTTTGAGCGACGCGCGCAGCGGTAACCCTTCAAGCCTTCGCGAACCTCATGCTTATCCAGTGGGCACTCGCCAACGGATTCTTCGTCTTTATACAATTCTTCATATGAAAAATTAACGAACTTGTCGACTAACACACGTGTCGTGCTTTCGATTGACGCCATATAAGTGCTGCGATCCATCTCGCCGTGCTCTACTTTATACAGCGACGACTCCATTTCGGCAGTCTGCTCTGCTTTGGCTAAGTCAATCGCGCCTACCCGTTCTAGGAAGTCAATTAATGTAATGCCCTTTGCAGCCGCACGCAAAGTTTTACCATTACGCAGCACGTAACCTTTGCGCACCAATGCTTCAATGGTTTGCGCACGAGTTGCCGGAGTGCCCAGGCCTTTGCCCTGCATTTCGGCGAGCACGTCTTCGTCGATATCCTCAAACGATTCTACGCTCACATCGGTGGCGATTTCCATTTGGCGCAATAAGCCAGCTTCGGTATAGCGCTTAGGTGGACGCGTTGAATCTGCTTCGCAGCTTATTTGATTGATGGATCCGGCAGCAGTCTCACCAGTGTCAACTCCGAGATCACCTAATTGCTCAGAGGCCTTAGGTATGCGATGCACTAACATCCAACCCGCATAGACCATACGTCGCGACTCGGTATAGAAAGTAAGTTCGGTTGCATCAGCAGGAGAAATAACTGTTTCACGCACCACGTTTTCCCATTTGGACGGCTGCATGAATCCGGCTAAAAAACGTCGTACTACTAACTCGAAAATTTTGGCATCGTCACCACCCAAAGTCGTCTTAGGCAACTGTCCCGTTGGAATAATCGCAAAGTGATCACCAACCTTAGAGTTGTCAAAGTTGCGCTTAGTATTCTTCTTGCCATCGGTAATGATTAACTTAGCGGCGTCTGCAAAAAACGCTGCCTGCTTGTTATCGGCAAATGCCTTGCTAAACGATCCGGTAGCAATCTCGGCTAACAGTTCGTCTACCTTTGAAACATAATCTTCTGGCAATGCCTTAGAATCAGTACGTGGGTAAGTTAATACTTTGTGCCCCTCGTATAAACGCTGCGCTGCGCCAGAAGTACGGATAGCTGAAAATCCGAAGCGATTGTTGGCTTCTTTTTGAAGAGACGTCAGGTCAAACAACGCAGGCACGTTGCGCGTCGAGTTTGATACGCGCTCAGTAACGGCTGTAGGCTGATTTTCGCATGATTTAGCCATGGCATCCGCATCGGCTTCTTTCCATATTTTGTCGCCATCTTTGCCGGATCGCGAAGTGCGGAAAGTGGCATCATATTTATGCCCATTGGCAGTGAATGAGCCCTTTAAACGCCATAAATCTATTGGGATGTGCGCCAAGACCTCTACTTCTTTGTGTGCCAAAATAGCCAAAGTCGGTGTTTGAACGCGACCAGCTGACCATACACCACGCTCGCGGCGCCCCTTAAGGCGTTTAGTGATGCCACGCGTGGCATTGATTCCAACTAGCCAATCGCCCTCAGCGCGACAGTATGCAGCGTCTGACAGCCCCTCGAACTCGGCACCAGGGCGAATATCGTTAAACGCCGTCAAGATAGAGTCTTTGGTCATCGACTGCAGCCACAAACGCTCAGATGGCTTGCCCGTATCTACAAACTTCTCTATTTCTCTAAAGATGAGCTCGCCTTCACGAGCCGCGTCACAAGCGTTGACTATTGTATTTACGTCGTCGCGCTGCGCCAGCTTCTTTAAGAGGCGTAACTGCTTAGTGGCCCCCTCACGTGGCTTACGCACGAATGTGTCGGGTATAACGGGTAAATCCGCCAAAGACCAACCGGATAAAGCCGGATTGTAGTGCTCTGGCTCTGCCAGCTCTAGAAGGTGGCCTACGGCCCACGATATAAGATAGTCTTCGCCTTCGAAATACGAATCGTCTATCTTTTCAAACTTTCCAGGAAGAGCGCCAGCTAAATCGTTAGCCACGCTCGGTTTTTCAGCGATGATTAGTTTCATGTTATTCGGCAAGGAGCCCATTCTGGCTTACCCAGAGACAAAAGGGGGCATCAGTGAGCCCCACAGACAAGAAACTTAGAGCGTAGAGCCACTCCTTGCAACTATTTTTAGGTAAAACATGGTTTTTTCTTTAGACTTAAGCCTAAATTAGCCGAAAGATAAAGGACGAGCAACTAATACAATGACTAAACGCCTACCTTTACTAGAATCTTTTGCCGCAGTGCTTGCTGTAGCAACTGTTGCAATCATGACTGCCCTACCAGCCATCCAGGAAACGGGTGAACGCAATGTTGATCTGCAAGATAACTTGTCTCTAATCCGCACTGCTGTATTTCGCTTCAGCATGGATCACGAAGCCGAGGGCATAGAAGTAAAACCTGGTGTTGCAGGCGAAAACTTTGAACTGCAAATTGTTGGGCGCACTCGCAGTGATGGTACTACCCACCAACGTGGACGCTTCGAAGACCGTTTCTTCGGACCTTACCTAAACTCAATTCCGGTTAACCCTGTTAATAACAATAACACTGTACGAGTTATGCCAAGCGGCATCAGCGAACCGATCTTTAACGGTACGGCTGGCTGGGTGTACGTAATCGACACCGGAGAAATATACGCTGACCTTGCAGGCATCGATGCGCGTGGCGTCGCCTTCAGCGAATACTAGTCAACCCCCAATTTAGTCGTTACGGTACTTGCGATGACAGTTAACACACGAAGACTTTAGCTCTTTGTAATTAAGGTTAACTGCATCGCTTTTTTCGTTTTCTAAGGCACGGTAAAAATTATCTGCATGCGCCACTGCGCGTTCTATGCGCTTAATAAAATCGGCATCGTCAATCAGTTCAGCTGGTAATTCTTGCGCGCAATCAGTCAACAAATCACGTGTTTGCGCAGCCTCATTTAGCACTACTAAATCAGGATGACTAGCGGGCACCTGCCAATCATTTTTATAGAGCAGTTTGATTCTGTCCCAGTTACGATCGAGCTTGGCCATACTGCCGGCAAATGATTCGACGGGTGTAACAGCAAATAACTCGGGTAAATCCGTTTCATCGGAATCCATCCAGCCTCTAACGTCTCGCCACAGTCCGGGATAGTCGGATGAAGTTCCGGCGGTTTCTAGGACTTGCAAAGCGCGACTAGCAGAACAGTGACTGCGCTGGCGCAAAGCAATAGCTGCGACAGCTGGTCCGCGGTGTTTACCGTGATGGCAATGAATGTAAAACACGTCTTGCTGATTTTCTTGCATCATGCGTTTGACGCTAAGCTGCGCATGCTCATCAACCGCGTCATAGTTAATCGGAATGTGAATATAACTAAGACCATATTGCGCGGCCAATTCTACATCTGGACGAGCACTATCAACACAAACTACAGTTGTTACACCAAGCTCAGCCAATGCTGCAAATGTTTTTGCCCCTTCAGGAGCAGCACCGGTGTAAATATCATCGCCTAAATACAGCAAGCGATGTATGTCTGCATTAGAGATTTTTTCTATCTGGGCAGTGGTAGCGCACGCGGCACAAAGCAGAAAGCAACTAAGTAAAATCTTCATGCTTAGGTAATGCAAGATATGTGCCAAGTTATATGCAAAGCCACGTCGTATTTAGTTCCCGTTTCGGAACGAACTAAGCAAGCGCTGCGCTGCACCGCTCCTGACAGCCTCGCTGGCTTGAGCGATGCATGTTGCTACGGATTCATTAGGGTTGGCTAAGGAGATAATCAATCCGGCACTCATTAATGTTGATGATAATTCAGGGCAAGCTACTCCCAGCAAGACCTGCCGCGTAATGGCCACTGCAGATTCGATTTGATCGCCATCACTCAAATACGGTTCATCTGTCTCAAAGAGAGCATAGTCGCCGGGATGGATACGCAGCGGTGCTTTAATCCCCGAGATCAAACGCATACCACGCGTCGTTTCTAGAGTGGATGGATCGAGCGAGCCGTCCACACCTTGAACAATTAATGCTTGCTGGTGCTGCAATGATTCAAGCGCATTGGCCGCAATACCTAATACCGGGCCAGGTACAGCCGCCAACATCGCGCGCGCGCCTTCAGGGAATAACAGCTTGGTTACCACATCAGGAATACCACGCAGCAGGGTTTCGTCTTCGATACGCTGCAGTCGCTGCCACCCGCTGTCTGCGATGGTTGGATTCCAGCAAGCTAATGGACCGTTTCCGAACATCTCATCAACATGCTGCACATCACCAGACAACTCTCCGCACATCTCTTGCCATAAATCACCTGGGCTGAGACCTCCGCCTCTTAGCCCTGGAGAAACTTGCAACAATACCGGGACGCCTGCCGCTGCTGCTATTGCCGCCGCTGGCAAACCCAATGGTGGAGAATTGCGTTTACCCATTCTGCTAGTGGCTATCACTACACACGAATCAGGTAATTGCGGAAACTTAATACGCGAACGCGCGGCGCGTGCTGCGCCAACTAGTTCTTCGGCAGTCGTTCCTTTGCTGCGCATGACCGCGAGAAATACCCCGAGTTGCGCGTCGGAACCCGCTCCGTCAAGAAGCAAGGTGAATAATTCTTGAGCCTCGGATTCACTGAGATTGTATGTTCGTCCCCCAGTAACTGCCCCAACAATACGCTTCAACCATGGACGGATTAATTCTGACATCTATTCGTGCTCGATGACTTTTAGAAATGCTTGATGCACTCTTGCGACGTGTCCTTTAATGCGGCAATTATCCCACATTGCGACTATCTTACCCGATGGGTCGATAACAAAGGTAGCGCGAACACTCGTTTGATAGCACGAACCATTACGCTTTACTTCGCGGAAGGCGCCATACTTGGTAGCAAGTGCAGAGGATTTATCGCTTAACAACGGGAATGGTAAACCAGCTTGCTGACGAATTTCTTCTAACTGTGCTGTCTGTGCGTTACTAATACCAACTAAGAATGCGCCGGCCTCTTTGAAAGCTGGCAAGTACTTGTTGAAATCAACCACCTCATCAAGACACGAGTTCGACGTATGCACCGGGCAGAAAAAAACGATAATCCAACGCCCACGATGCTCGGTCAAACGAAAACGTTGACCTTGATCGTCTTTTAAAGTAAACGCTGGGGCGCGCTTACCTACTACAAGTTTAGGGTTTACCAATTAGGTGACTAGGGATTATCGACTACTTCAGGAGCATCGATATTAGTCACTTCTTCGGTTTCGTCAATCACTTCTTCGGTTTCGTCAATCACTTCTTCAGTTTCGTCAATCACTTCTTCGGCACGTGGACGGATGTGTGCAAAATACGACTCTTGTTGCTTGTCATACATTAACTTTCCGTCGACTACTGACCACTGCACGAAGGTGCGGTAATGGAAAAGGTCGCCATCACATATAATCATATTGGCGTCTTTACCGACCTCTATCGAACCCATGCGGTGATCAACACCCAGGATTTCTGCAGCGTCAATCGTAATTGAACGCAGTGCCGCCTGCTGTGGTAATCCACCACGAATAGCAAAGGCAGCTTCCATCGGCAAAGTCATCAAGTCGCGGCCTGCAAGCCCCATTAATGACACAGAATTCTCACCTGGAAGAATCGCAAATTTTACACCATGTTCCCATAGCATTTTGCCATTTTCAATGCTCCAACCACTTGGGCGGTTTAGATCTTCACTAGCCCATTTTTTATTACGTGGCACAATAACTAAACGCGCGTTTACGCGGCCAAGGCGTCCGGCACAGGCCCATGCCTCTTGCCCACCAAAGATGACCGACTGCATTGGGTATTCTTCGAGCAATTCACAAGTCGCAAGTAAATCCTTGAGGCTATTTGCAGAAATGCGCGCTGTGGCTTCGCCATTAAGTAGCGCCAAGTATTCGGCTTTAAGACCTTTAGCCTGTGGCTCGTCGCCAGCATCTTCACCCATGGAGTCGCTCAACTTCCAGCCACGATGCAAGCGCATAAAATCGCGTACCTTCGAGAACTCGGCACGAACACGACGACGTCCGGCTGATGAAGTGGATGAGTAATTAAGGTTTACCCAATTCGTCGGGCCGACTAGCACATTATCTATAGTGCCGTGCTTTAGCTTAGTGACCATACCGCCATTTTGGAAAACGGTAATACCACCGGCTAGTGCTAACTCTAGCTGCAATTTATAAGGATCATAGGCATCAGCGACATCAATCCCGCGGCCATTAACCAAGCCGGAAGCGTCTGCTGCAATTAAGCCTGGATAGACTTGCATGCCTTGTGCGTTAAGAATTTCGGCACCTTCAGGTATGCGTACACGCTTACCTACTTTGAGAATGCGCGAGTCTTTACATAACACCACACCATTCTTTATCACGCCGTCAGTAACAGTATGGATATCGCCACCAACGATCGCGAGATAGCTGCTGCCATCTTCTTGGGCTGCAGCACTGGCACTAACTAACAGGGCCAGGATTAATTGAGAGATAATTTTCATCGTTGTTGCTCTAATTCGAATTGCTCGCGGTTAAATTTTTCATCGCCATCTAGCACCAAGCTAGTAACTTCGCTGAAGGGATCAAAAACATCACCGCTCCAGATTACAAATGATGCCGGCATGCCGACGGTCAGCGTACCCATGACTTCTTCTTGTCCGAGCGCTGTTGAAGGCTCGAGAGTTATGGCGCGTAAAGCGACCGACTCGTCAAGACCTGTGGCCAGTAAACGGGAAATGCTTAGGCGAAAGTTTTTCACTCCGGCCATATTGCTTACGGAAGGCGACAGTACTAACTTTTCACAACCTGCTGCGACTAATTCAGAAGCGAGGTTAATACGATTACGCGTATAAGGCAAAAAGCTGAGACTCGCTTGAACGTCTACACGTACTTTTGACTTAGCGATGCTGTCAACAACTTCGTGTAAATTAGTTGAGTTGCCGATTTGGAAGACTACTTCGTAAGTCTCTTCGCGCTCATCCATCAACTGCTGCCAATGCAGCCAATCGGCGGCCGAACGCATATGCACTTGCGCAACCCGCTCTTTACGTACCCAATCAACAAAAGCCTGTTCATTCTCTTTTATCTTGGGTGCCTCGAATGTTTCCGAAGGAGCTTCTTCTTCGCTCTTGTCTTCTTTAACTTTTACGCCGTCAGCTTTAGCTTTCTCGGCTTCCTTCTTCTTAGCCTCTTGCTTATCGCTCCATTCTTTACGCGCTTTCTTCCAATCTTTTTCAGCTTGGATTTCGTTTTCGATCGCAGCTTCAGCAGCTTTAAAACCACCGCGAATTATTTTTTTGGCGGAAGCGTTGGCTGCCATTTCTAGCTTAAGGTGCAAATCATCAATCAACGCCTGTGGACGTTTCGAAGAGGACTCTACTTTTAATGCCGAAGTGCGCCCTGGCGCACCACTACCTGGAGGGTCGACTCCGACCATGCCAACGCCATACTGCCATAGGTCTTCGGCCCACGACTCATTTAGCCATAGCGAATCTACAGCCTTGAAGCGCGAATTATTACCGCCACCACGACTATCACTTTGTAAAAAGTTAGCGTGTGACAAGACCAGGGGTGGCGTCATTACTGCGCCACTACCGCGGAAGTCATATACCGTCGCATGCTCGGGTATGATCACTGCTTTACCGATGCGCTCGATTACGCCGTCGCGTACTAGAACAGTAGCGTTAGTCAATGCTTCGCCAGCAAGTGTTTCAATGCGGTCAAGACGGTAAGCTGCTACACGTCCTACTGATTCGCGTTCGTCAGGCTGCTGCCAGGCGATTGATGTGGTAAGCGTTAAGAAAAGTGAAGTAAGTATCATCTATGCAGATTAGTAGAGTTGACCATCGTTAATGTCGTATACGACTTCTCCTGCAATCAAAACCATTTCGACTGCAGCACGAGGGTCTAAAGGTTGCCCAGAACTAATCACCAAGTCAGCGCGCAAACCTACGGTAATGCGTCCGAGTCGATCATCAATTTGAATCTGAGAAGCTGGACGCACATTGATTGATTCAAGTGCCATCCATGTTGAGCACCCTAGGCGCTCGGCCAATGTGGCCTGATAAATAAATTCTTCCTGCGGGATAACTCCGGCATCGGTTTGCACCGAGATATCTGTATTGCCACTACTTTCATAAGCTTCAACCAAGCCGCGGAATTGCGCGTTCTGGCTAACACTAAAATCGAAATTACGCGGACCAATATTCAAGCGCGCATTGACAGCAGCCAATTCTTTGCCAACCACAAAACCGTTGAACGAACCATGACTGACAATCACCGGCACTCCAGCTTCTATTTGAAACATGCGTACCGTGCCATAAGTATCGCGTGCACCAGCAGTGTGCACCAAGAACGGGTGCTTCTTTTGAAAGATACCAGCAATCGAAGCGACATCTGGGTGCTTGTCAAGACTATCTTCTTGCGCCACCTCATCGGCGCGGTCTAAGTACCAACGCAACATCCACCACATGCCCATGCGCGATGCACCAAGGTCATCGCCACGCTCGGGGTTGTAGCCTTGCGCCACTTTTACCGAACCCGGATATTTATAAACCACTCCGGCCACGCTATCTGAATTGACTAACTGCACTAATGTTCCGGCGCCAGAAATATTAGTACCTGAACCCGGGATGGCATTAACCATCGTCACACCACCAGCACGTCCGACTTTATATAGCTGATTATTCGCGCGGATAGTATCCAGTGTGCGCAATTCTGGATTATCAGGATGCACCATATCATTGATGTCACCCCACCCGCCAGTCTGTGTATGCGAATGCAAATCAACACCGCCAGGCCACACAAATGATTTCGGGAAGTTTAAGTACTGATAACCCTCTGGGATTTTAATGTCTACCTGACGTCCGACTGATTGGATGTCGCCATTGGCATCAATTAAAATGCGCGCGTTATGCACGACTTTGCGCTCGTCCATAGTTAAAGCGACCCCCGCATCTAAAGCGATTTGCGGAGTAACTAAACTAAGAACGAGTAAACTTAACATTTATTAAAAACGGCGCTTATCAACAGTGGTGTCATAAACTTTCTCTCCGCGGATCCATACTTTCTTAACGAAAGAGCGTGGATCAAGTGGGTCGCCAGTCCAGCACACCATGTCGGCATCTAGACCTTCGATTAGACGGCCGGCAACGTCTTCCATTAGCAAAGCTTGCGCCGCATATGCCGTCATACCTTTAAGTGCGGTTTCGTTAGTGCCTGCGCCATAACGCACACCCATCGCTGCTTGCAGCGACAACTCTTCTTGCGGTACAACTGGAGAGTCGGTGTTGTAGCCCAAAATCAGACCTTCGGTTTCTGCCCAACCGGCAGCACAACCTACAATACGCGCGTTAGAACGATCGAACCAAAACTGACGCGGACCGTTCATTACCGGCACGCCCAAGGCTGCAGCAATAGGGCCTGCTTTATAACCGTCAAAGGTGCCGTGGTCAATGAAAGAACGCAAACCCAAGTCTTTAACTTGCATCGTTAAAGTCATCAGCACCACTTGGTAAATTTGCGTATGCACACTGACTGGCACAGTACCGTTGCCCAGTCCGAGGAACTCGGCATAACGTGGATTCCATTTGGCATTGCCAGAGTCATAATCTTTAGCCCAATCTAATCCTTTGGAAAGTGTGTCGCGAGTATTCCAATTCATTAATGCGCGACCCACGCCAAAAGAATAACGCTCGGGGTTGCCCGCTTGAGCAACCTTTAGTGAACCTGGAGAGCGCACCGTAACTTCTTCGACAGTGTCACCAGCTGTTTTCACCAACATACCAAACCCGCCCATGTTTGAACCCGAACCTGGGATGAACAAGGCACTGGTCACACCACCGGCGACAGCATCTTTCATCATTGGATTGTTGGGTACGACAACTTCGGCAGTTTGTAATTCTGGGTTAGTCAGAAATACAGTATCGTTTAGATCGCGCAAGCTACCAGCGATGTGGTTATGTGGCTCGACCAAACCTGGCACTAGCCAGTTACGACCGAGGTCGATAACGGTTACGTCTTCGTCGATTTCTACGTCGGAAGATTTACCAACGAAAACGATTTTACCACCTTGGGTAACAACGACGCCGTTATTAATCATGCCCTGCTCGTCGGCGGTGTAAACCTTAGCCGCTAAATAAACAGTGGTATCGGTTGCCTGCTGTGGGGTAGCGGCAAATGCTAGTAGTAAAGAAAACATTAGTTACTCGGCACCTCATTGCCATTAACGAAAACAGTTTGTACTTGCGAACGCAAATCAAATGGCGCCCCACTAAAAATCACAATGTCTGCATCAAGACCAGGAAGTATGCGCCCGACCTTATCACTAATGCCAAGGACATCAGCCGCTTGTGAAGTCAATGAAGCAAGCGCTTGCTCGGCACCAAGACCGTAGCTAGTCGCAAGACTTAGGGCTTGAGCAATAGTCGCCGAACCACTTTGTGAATTACTGAAGAACGCTGTGGCGATGCCATCGGCGTTTATACGAGTAACAGGCACCACGTCGGCATAGCCACGGCGTGCGACAGTACTAGCTGAAACCAACAGACCTACATCGTATTTGCGCATTAATTGGCCGAGTTCGCTAGTGTAAGCAATACCCATTAAGTTCATGGGGATTTCATACTTTGCAAACGCTTCAATTGCAGCTGTCGCTTCGTCGATGCGGTTCACAGAAACTACAGCGACACCACGTTTTTCAAACAACGCGCGCATGCCTTCGAGACTGTGATCGATATCTGGAGCCGCCGGACCAGCAGCAACTTTAGTCTTTTTCTTCTTTGGCTTAAAATCGCCAGTCTGCTCGATTTCGGTACGCGACATCACAAAGTCGACACCACCAATGCCTGCCAATGAAACAGAAACGCTCATGGAGTCTGGGGCATCAAGAATACCATCGATCATCACTTGTCCTACTTCAGTAGGCATTTCGAAGTGGATGGTGCCATCGACATAAATACCACCATCGACTTCAAGAGTTTCGCCCGTTGGGTCATCTGGCGAACTCAGAACAGCTGTCACATCGCGTCCTTCGTGATGCAAGTAAACATTAATCGTAACGGGCTCAGGGATCATCTCGTGTTCGATGGTGCCTTCCCACATACCATTGATTGGATCAACAGCGGCTTCAACCTCTACGACTTCTTCTTCAGCTTCGGCGTCGCCTTCAGCCTCTGCAGCTTCTTCGACAACTTCTTCTTCGGCCTCAGCTCCCTGTGCTAAACGAATACGCAACGCGCGTTCGCTCTCTTCACGAGTAGTTTGCTGCTTGCCGTTATCATCGGTTTGCCATTTAGCGTATTCTTCGCTGTGCTTAACCCATTTGTCGGCGTACTTTTTACCCTTGTCGAGTGAACCACTTAACGGTGACGGCTCGGCATGATCGCGGATGCTAGCATCGAAGAACACCACTACATCGCCCGATAAACCGGAATGCGAATCGCCCTGCGCCGCAGTTTTAATAATTTCTGCGCGCGTGCCATACTTTTCATTATTCGACGAGCCCACAACTACTGAAGTAACCCCTTGACGTGCAACATGCTGCCAGAGTTTTGAGTAGAACGAAGAATCGGCTAAGCGTGCCACGTTTAATTTGGACGGCAAGCGCGTGCCGTTAGTCATGCCGACATAGCCTTTAGCATCAATAAAGCCAGGCGTAATGTGAGCATCAGGTCCGGCTTCGAGGATACGTGCACCCATTGGATGCGGCACCGAATGCCCGGCAGCGATAATCCGACCGCCTTGCATCAAGACTTCGACGCCACCCGTGATTGCTGGTCCGTTACCGGTATGCAAAACACCTGCACGCACCACGACGGCATCTGTTTCGAGTGATTTAACATTTTGGCGATTCCAGACGCGGGCGCCGTCAATGTAAACTTCGCGTACTGAGCTGGCGGGATCTAAAGGAGCGCCATCTAGCACTAAAAAATCTGCGTCGAAACCGGCGCTCAACTGGCCAACACGTTTTTCTACGCCTAACACTCGAGCTGGAATCGAGGTAATCGCTTCGAGAGATGCGCCATCACTTAGACCCATGCCATTTGCCATAGCTGCAGCTTCAAACAATAATACCCACGAGGCATTGCGCCCTGCTTTTAATGCGATTAATGAATTTGCCGCAACTGCTTGCACCAAACCGTCGTCAAGACGTGAAGCACTGCCATTTAGGCTGGCGTACATCGGCATTTCTAGAACCGCAATTTGCGGTGCCGTGGTTAACGCTTGATAGTTCTCTAAAGACGCGGACGCCAAGCCTTGCAGTACTACTGCACTGCCCCACTCGCTAGCAATTTCTAAAGCCGCGCGCGCTTGATCCGCATTATCGGTCATGATGCGCAAGGGCTGATTACTACTGCGCCAATTTTGTAGGCCACGCTGATTCGCTAAGCCACTAGTATCTGCCTCGCCGGCAATCGCTGAACGCAAAGCACGCATCGCACCTGGGCGCGAAGTCGGAGCTTGCATTTCTGATGGTAACAGCGGATTTTCTGCCGTCGGCGGAATAGGCGGACGGAAATAATCGGGAGGATTAAGCGCACTATCTGTGAGGTTAATCAACAAGTCAGAGCGTGTGTTTAATACGCGATGTTCACCAGCTGTTTTTACAACGGCACCACGTCCGCCAATCAAGCGTGAACGATCTGGTGACAAGTAAACGGTAGTAATACCATGCTCAAGAACTTTTGAGTAATCTTGCCATGGATCGTAATTGTCAAAAGCAAAATGGTGTGCTGCTAAAGACAAATCGGAGTTGTTTTGCGCACCCGTAATTGTGGCATCAGCCGCAACTAGACCCGGCATGATTTGTGCATCGCCTAACTCAACCACCGGCATCAAAGCCGGAAGTTCGTCGCTGCTAAATACGCCAACGACCTTACCTTCACTAACAACCAGGTAGGCATCTTCAACCGGCTCTGCCCCTGGCTGATGAATGACTGCAGCGTGATAAGCTTGGGCATCAGCGGCCGCTGTTGCCAATAAACTTACAACGCCCGCAGCTAAAAAGAATTTAATTATTCTCACTACTTAGGACCCTCCTGTAGGCGCTTCAAGCGTGTGTCTTCGTTGTGGTCATAAACTTTATCGCCACGGATGTAAACTTCTAGGACTTGTGATTGCGCATGCAAAGGGTCGCGGTCGAACACTACAAAAGTGCCATCGGCTCCTTCAACAAAATCACCTAACTCGGTGGCCATGCCCCAGAACTCAGCAGGGTTAGTCGTTACTGAACGTAGTGCAACTTCGCGTGGCACTCCTTCGCGGATACACATCGCAGCCTGATAAGCCAAGCGGTCTGGGCCCATGCGTCCTTCTTGTGAAGAGATTGCAAATGCGATACCCGCTTCGTGCATCACTAGCGGCGCGAATGTTTTGGTCTTAATCTCAGTGATTGGATCTGTTTGCACATGCCACAGGTCTCCGGAAATAACGACTGGACGACCCAGTGCAGCAAGCGCGTCGGCAGCTTTGTGCGCCGCAGCTGTAACAACAAACACCGTGTTGTCGAGTAAAGAGTGTGAGCTCAACCAGGTATCTGCGTGCATCACATCCGTAGCCGTTGGCGCGTAAATCCATAGACGTTCATCGCCATTAAGGATATCAACCATGCCACGTTGAGTGTCGTCTAGATCTTCTTCAGAGAGCAATTCTTTGCCAGTAAAGTCTTCGCCAAAGCGAATGTAGCCGCCCGCGCTATCGTACCTATCGCCATCGGCAACATCTTCATCATTCTCAACGCCAGCCTTCTCGCTGTCTTCACGCACCTCGCCGTTGTAAACCAATGTTTCGCCGATTTCGCGCAAGTCTAGGTTTAATTTATCAACCGCCTCGCGCAATTCAGCTAGTTGCGATGAACGCGACCAACCGCTCTTAGGACCAATAGCTATTTTCATGCCCAAGTCATCCGACAAGGTCATAGCTTCGATAGTCATTCCGGCTGGCGCTACTACGCGCCCGCGTCCGCCAACAACAGTGTTATTGCCAGGTAGAATACCTATCGCAACTGTGCCGCCGCGTAATTTGTCTTCAAAGTAAAACGAAACTGGGTCAATAGAGTCTTTAACATTCAAGAAAGGCGCTAACGGAACATTTTCGTTGGCGCGGTCCATTCCGGAATTCGAATGTGCTTCGAAAAACCCCGGGTAGATTACTGCCATTGGGTATTCGTTAAGCACCACGTCGAATGGGACTTCGGTTTCACTATCACCTATCGCAGTGATGCGACCGTTTTCGATAACCATTGTGCCTTGTTCGATTACACTGCCGTCGGCGCGCATGATTTTGCCAGCACGTACCGCGATAGATCCGCTTTGTGCAGCTGCACTAGCGATGAAACAAGAAGAAACTAAAAGAGTAGTTAAGAGACGCATTTTTTATTAACGATTGTCTGCAACAACTTGGCCATCAACGATGACAACCAAAGGAGTGGATGTAGGGTCTAAAGGATTGCCAGACCACAGCACGAGGTCGGCATCAAAGCCAGACTTTATCTGGCCGAGTGTGTCGCCAAAGCCGCACAACTGTGCAGGCACAGATGTGATTAAGCTTAAGGCAACTTTTTTGTCTAAGCCCCAGCGCACTGCGCGGCGGGCCTGGTAAATCAAAGAGGATTCGGTCAAGGGCGAATCGTGAGCTTCGGCAGAGCCCATGGCGAATTTAACACCATCGCTAGCCAACAAGGCAGGCAACGCCGGGGTTGAACCCGCGCCTTCGGAACGACGTCCGCGAGCTAAACCTGGTGCGGCTTCGTAACGCGGAGTAACGAGAGGCAGTAAGTCGAAGACGAAATCACTTAATTCGAGGTCGCCATTTTCGTCGATATGCTCTTCGCCGGGCGCGTGATAATCTTCACAACAAATTTGCCCAGGAGTTGCAGCGTAACGCAATTCTGCTGCGGACGGCCCTTGGGCAATCGCGCGACTTGCAGAGTCATAAGCTGGTCCAGTAACAACCGGTACTTTTTCGCGTGCCACCATTTTGCCAATCTTATGCGAGTTCGTCGCTTCTTCGATTAACATACGTGGCCATCCGAATTCTTCTTGAAGGCGCAAGGCCGTTTCGACATCGTGAGATTCGCGTGCTTGCACACGTACTTGAATATCACCACTTAAAGCTGATGCCAAAACTTCGAGGTCGGCGTTGTAAGCGGCCTGCCCGTTATCGCGCAGTTCGATATACTCAAGTGCGCGATAAAATTCGCGACGTACTACCCACACCGTACCCATACGCGTCGTAGGACGACGTGCTTTAAAGGAGGTAGTCCATTTCCCACTGCCGGTACGATTACCCATTGATGGGTCGCCGCCTAAAGTAATCTTTAGTGCAGCACCGTCATCTAACATGCGCGCTGCAGCGCCCTCGTCTCTAAACAACGAAGCAACTTGCCCGCCATAAGTTTTAACCATACAACCCAGTCCGCCGATTACGTTCATCGACGCTGGCGAAATATAAGCTGCAGTGACGCCCTCGGCTAAGGCATAACCAAAAGCGGGATCATCAAAGCGTAGGGAATGAGCCAACTTAATAGAAGCAGTTGATTCACGTGACTCTTCTAAAGTTGCGCCGCCGACTCCCATGTAGGAATAGGCATCGATTAACCCAGGCGTCATGTGTGCTTCAGCAACGTGATGCGCATCACTGCCGCTAGCGCCCTCGACTACCGAAGTAATTTTGCCATCGCTAATAGTGACTAGCACATCATGCAACACTTGGCCATCACCAAGGTGCACTGTATCAACCGACCATTGCGTCGATTGTTGAGCTAGAAGAGTAGCTGTTGTAATTAATAGTGAGCTAATAATCATTATTCGTTAGTGCTGACATCAGCGCGGTAAACGGTTTCGCCGGCAACCATCGTTGCCAACACACGGGCTTGCGCATCAAGTGGATGCGCAGACCAAAGGACTAAGTCGGCGCGCGCGCCGGCAGCAATGCGACCGATATCGTTACGCCCAAGCATCTTTGCTGGGTTAATCGTAACGCTTTCGAACGCCGCCTGAGGGTTGCGCGTAATGCGCGACCATGCCATCGCTGAAGAGCGCAGTGAATTGAAATCGACATTGGACATGCGGGTGCCAAAAGCTACGTCGATATTAGCCTTACTCATACGCCGCCAAATTTCAGCACGCCGTGCAAGTGCACCCATATTGAAGGATGGCAAACCTACTAACTTACCACTAAACAAAGCAGCGTACTCGCCGGGGTCTCCGAGCAAAACGAACTTAGCGTCATCTATCGACAACTCGCTGAGTAAATTCATGACTCCGCGACTACCGGCGGAATCTTCAACAAAAAACCACGGAGCTGTACCTAGAGCACGTGCACCATGAGTTGCGATTGACGTACTCAATAATTCGAGCGCGCCTGCAAGAGATGAAGGTCCTACGCGATTATCACTTACCGAACTAGCAAGCAGTGAAGCGATTTGCACCGTGCTATTATCCGTTACGCCAGCGACACTTTCTTCGCCAGAGGTAGATATCAACGCCCCGCTACCGCACAACACATTGGTTGGGTCAGGAACTACGTGCGCTGCAGTGACACCATGCTTAGCTAACTCGCGCCAGGCATCGTCGCCTAAAAGCACACCATCAACTACACGTAAATCAGGAGTAACCTTCGCGGATTGCTCAGTCAAAAAACGCTCGGCACCAAGCTGCGCAAAGGCATCGACAAAACCAGGGGCCAGCACGCCATCGAGCTTAACCTCGATACCAGTAGCTTGAGGGTTAGCTCCAACTTCGATAATTTTACCGTTGGCGATGACTACCTTATAGCCAGTCAGCAATTTACCGTCGGCGGCAACTACCGCATCAGGGACTAAAATGGTCGTCGACTGTTGCGCAGCTGGCAACAGGGCGAAAGAAGCAAGTAATGATAGGGTTGTAAACATATTACTTAGGTTTGTGAACCTTAAAAACGGCCGAAGCGTCGAATGGAGAATTTCCTTCGAATAACACCATCGTTGCACTTGAGCCATTCTTGAGTGAACCATAGTCATCAAGACCAAGGATGGCTGCTGGTACGCTAGTTAATGATGCCCAAACAGTTTCGGCATCAGCACCATGCGCTATTAAGTCGCCGGCACGTGTTAGAAGCATCATTTGGTGCCCATCGGTGCCGCCACTGGCGATTGCGACTTGCACGCCCGCATCTATAAGACGCTGATAGCGGCTCAAGAAATCACGACCGTGTGAGTCACCTGCGTGGTGGCTAGGAGTAGCTGCAAGTACCACTGGTATTTGCGCCTTACGTAAGTCGTCAGCAATGAGATCTGCTTCGAAGCCGCCAAGGATGACAACATCTAGACCGAACGCGTCTTGCATTTTGAGCACTAGCTTGAGGTCTGCCAAGCGCTCAACCTGTACCCGCAACTTGTACTTGCCGTCGATTGCCGACAAAAGTAGTTGGCGATCACGGTTAACCTTAGGTGCCGATGGCTTTTTAGGGCGCTTAGGCGGCTTGGGAGCAGCTTTTTCAGCTTTTTCGTCCGCCTCTTCTTTCTCGGGGGCATCTGGACCGTGCTCGTCGATGAACTTCTGAAGCTTCTCTTGATACTTTTCGAGTTTTTCAGGGAATTCTTCGAGCTTTTCGTCGTAGTCGTCGAAACTTTCACGCCACTCTTGGGCTTCGCTGAAGGCGTCGTACAACTCTTGGGCATTGTAAGTCGCATTAAATAGGTCTCCTGAGGCGGAGCCAACGGCGAAATCCAGCATCGGCTGGGCTGCCACTAAGGGTAGGTCAAGCTTACTAAACTCGGCTGGGCTGCCCATTCCGAGGCGCAACTGTGACCAACCTGGCGACAAATAAACTGCGGCTACCCCAGCTTCACGCGCTGCAATCACTTGCGAATACAACCGATAGTCGGCCATTTCGACCTGCACTGGTAACGAATCACGTACATCACGCGCCGCAGAAGAACTGCGTTCGCTGGTGTAGCCATCTGGAGCAAAGGATGTCCAGGCATCGACAATGCCTGGTGCGAGCGAACCTTTTACTGCTATCAATGCCGCCTTAGCGGATTTTTGACCGAGCAGGTTTGTCGATTCGCGCCGACGATCGGTGCTCGATATCCATTCGATGCGGCCGGAGGAAACCTTAATAAATGCCGGAGAAATTTTATTTCCTGGGCTTAACCACGCTGATTCGGCCTGAATAACGTAGCTTTTGTCGTATCCGCTAGGAGCGGATTCTGTTTGCTGCGGCACGCTAAATGCCGCTGCAAGGAAAATTATTGATGAGGATGTAATCAAAGGGAGCTTTCCAAGAATACTGATTAAATTAGCATACGAGTAAGCCCCATAATGTTTATCTATTTTTTTAAATTATCTCACTACATTTATAAAAAGCACCGGCAAAATAGATTCGATACAATAAACGTACATGAGCAGAGCCCCACAAGAAACCGCCATTCACCCGACCGCCGTGGTTATGCCTGGCGCCACCCTTGGCGAGGGCTGTGAAATCGGCCCTTACTGTGTTATTGAGCCATCTGCCACCGTAGGTAATGGCTGCACCATCGGGCCACACGTGCATCTTCTTGGTCACACGACCATTGGCAATGGCTGCACAATACGTAGCGGCGCAGTCATTGGGGGCGAGCCACAAGATGATGACTATGCAGGTGAGGCGACAAAAGTGATTCTCGGCGACAACTGTCAGTTGCATGAGCACGTCACCATCCATCGCGCTACGGGTAGTGGAGCAACCACCCTCGGCAACAACGTGCGCATGATGGCCGGCAGTCACGTCGGGCATAATGCACGCGTCGACGACTTTGCAATACTAGTAAACAATTCTGCAGTTGGCGGCCATGCGCATATTGGCGAGCGCGTCATTTTATCTGGCCAATCAGCCGTCCACCAGTTTTGCAAAGTTGGACGGCTGACGATGGTTGCCGGTTCATGCATGGTGACCCGCGATGTCCCGCCGTTTTCGATTGTTACTGGCGCACACCCATTGCGCTGGCGTGGCACAAATAAAGTGGGTCTGCAACGCAATGGTTTTGAAAGTGACGAACGCAATGCGGTGCGCAGCGCCTTACGCAATTTATTTACCAAAGGAGCAAACCACGAAACGGTAGCTGCCGAATTAGCAAGTAGCCCTTATGATTCGGTAGTAGAAATTGCACAGTTCGTGATAGCTTCTACTCGCGGCCTTCCAAATAATAAATAGTTATGTCTGATTCTAAAACGAAAACAATCGACACCCTACTTCACGAGAGTCGTCGCTTTGCACCTAGCACTCAGTTTAGTGCTCAAGCAAATATAAATTCACAAGCAGTAGTTGATGAAGCGCATGTCGATTGGCAAGGCTGGTGGGCAACATGGGCCGACAAATTAACGTGGGACAAAAAGTGGGATAGCGTGCTTGAATGGGACGAACCTTTTGCGAAGTGGTTTGACGGTGGCAAGTTAAATGCTAGCGTGCAATGCCTCGATCGCCACGTTGACGCCGGACTTGGCAGCCGCATTGCCTACTACTGGGAAGGCGAACCTGGTGACACGCGCGCATTGACTTACCAAGACATGTTAGATGGTGTGTGCAAAACGGCTAACGGTCTAAAAGAACTCGGTATCAAGAAAGGCGACCGCGTCACGCTATACATGCCTATGGTTCCAGAACTAGCGATGGCTGTCTTAGCTTGCTCGCGTATTGGTGCCATCTTCTCAGTAGTATTCGCAGGCTTCAGTGCCACTTCGCTAAAAGACAGAATTCACGATCAAGAAGCAAAGCTAGTGATCTGTGCCGACGCCACCTGGCGACGCGGCAACATCCTCGATCTCAAAACCGTAGTCAATGAAGCTGTAGAGCAATGCCCAACCATCGAAAACGTGTTGGTGTACACTCGCGGTGGCGACTGCGTCAGTGCTGCAAAAAATTTAGAGCGCGATGTTGCATGGCAGCAGCTAATCGATAAACAAAGCGATATTTGCGAGCCCGAATCTATGGACGCCGAAGATGTGCTTTTTATTCTTTATACCTCTGGTACTACTGGCAAACCTAAAGGTATTGTGCATACCACCGGCGGTTACTTAACAGGTGCTTACGCGACTACGCAATTAGTCTTTGACTTAAAACCAGAAGCGGATGTCTACTGGTGCACTGCCGACATTGGCTGGATCACCGGCCATAGCTACATCGTGTTCGGCCCAATGGCTAATGGTGCGACGCAAGTTATGTACGAAGGCGCTCCCAATCATCCCGGTCTTGATCGCTTTTGGCAGTTGGTAGACAAATACAAAGTAAGTGTTTTTTACACGGCACCAACCGCAATCCGTGCCTTCATGAAATGGGGAGACGAGCATCCTGCGGCGCATGATTTATCATCGCTGCGTTTACTTGGCACCGTCGGCGAGCCGATAAACCCCGAAGCATGGATGTGGTATTCGAAACACATCGGCAATACAAAGTGTCCGATTGTAGATACATGGTGGCAAACCGAAACCGGTGGCATCATGATCACGCCGTTGCCTGGGATTACGCATGCCGTACCTGGCTCGGCGACCAAGGCCTTCCCCGGTGTTGAAGCCGTCCTTGTTGATGATGATGGCAATGAAATCGAAGGTGCTGGCGGCGGTTACTTAGCGCTTACGCACCCATGGCCATCGATGCTCCGCGGAATTTGGGGTGACAACGAACGCTATAAAGAAACCTATTGGTCACGCTTCCCTGGTAAATATTTTGCTGGCGACGGTGCCAAGCGCGACGAAGACGGTAACCTTTGGATACTCGGACGCGTCGATGATGTCATGAATGTTTCTGGGCACCGCCTATCCACCATGGAAATCGAATCGGCACTGGTAGCACATCCTGCGGTTGCAGAAGCTGCAGTTATCGGCATGTCGCACGACTTAAAAGGCCAATCCCCCGTGGGCTTTGTAATCTTACGTGGCAACCAACAAGCAAGTAGTGAGCTCTCCGAAGAACTACGTGCTTTTGTTGCGACTGAAATCGGTGCCCTAGCGCGTCCGGAGAATGTCTATTTCACACCCGAGCTGCCTAAGACTAGAAGTGGCAAAATAATGCGCCGCCTATTGCGCGATGTTGCGGAAGGTAAAGAAATCGGAGACTTAACGACGCTTGCTGACCCCTCAGTGCTCGAAGCATTGACCGCCGAGTACAAGAGTCGCAACTCTTAAGCGAGAGTACAATACCTCAATGTGGAAATGTAGGTGTAAGTCCTACGCGAGTTCGTCACCGTGATGCCTAAAAGCTAAGCCGGAAAACACATATCTTTTTACTCTAAATTCTGGGCGAATCCCCCAGGGAGACAACATGATCAAATCTATACTTAGCTGCATTATTGCGGTGATTTTAGGATGTGTTAGCGTAAGCGCACAAAACTTTAAACAAGAAATTTCACTTACTGGTTTAGGTGATCCAAACACTACCGCCAAACCTTTTGGCATTTCTTATAACCCGGTTAATCAGCTCGTTTACGTAGCCATCGCCGGTAGCTTTGGAGCCAGCAACAATGTGCTAGCGGTCATTGACCCGACCACCGACACGCTGCTTAGTACAATCGATGTGGGGTTGTTCCCCGAAGATATTGCATTCGACCCCATCACTGGAGTTGGTGCAGTCACTAATTCGACTTCGGGTAGTGTTAGCTTCTTCGACATTAATAACGTGGTTATCGCAAGCCTGCAACTGCCAGACCCATTCGGCATCGGTAGCTGTTACCCATTCGGTATCGTTTATAAAAACGGCATGTTCTATGTGGGTACCGTCGATGGCAGCGGAGAGGTTTATGCGATTAACTCTACGACTTTTACATTAGAGAGCACGCGCGGATTTAGCGCCTCTTACCAATCCATTGGGCGGATGTTTGCCAGCACCAGTAACAGTAGCATACTGCTTAGCACTACTTCCTATAACGCAGCCTGGAGCGGTAGCACTGGTGGTGTTTTCGCGCACGACTTAGCGGACAGCAATTCTGGGCGCCAAATTAATTATGCGAGCGCAGACAATCTTGGGCTCTACCCTTCTGCAAGTGCTTTCGCTAATGCCAATGGCAAGACCTTCATGACCGGACTAGATTTTGAAGGGCTTCTATATCGCATTAAAGACGACGGCACCCCTGAACGCGCCATCCCCGTTAATGGGCATAATGGTTATGGTTTAGCGACTAGTGCCGACGAAAGTTTAATCGTAATGTGCGATTTAGTCGGCGGCGCGGTGGTCTTTATTGATGCCGTTAATGAAGAATACTTTGCTGAACTTGGGATTAGTGGCATGCCTAACGATGCAGCGTTTGCCAATGGCAAGTTATATGTTAGTGATCAAGCCAATGAGCGAGTACTGGTTTATGACCAGATACCTAGCTTTACTGACCGCCTAGAGCATGACGGCTCTTTGGCGATAAGCAATTCGGCGCCGGCACTCGGCGACTCTATTGATGTGGTTCTGAATGGCAACTCTGGTCAGCAAGTGTGGCTAGTCGGAGCTGCGGAGGCCATGACGCACACTTACAACGGCGTTGATTTTTTGATTGGACCAAGCTTAAGCCTTTACGGGACGGCTCATTCAGTATTAACTATAGCGCGTACTATTCCGAATAATCCCAACCTTAGCGGCCGCCATTTCTACATGCAAGGAGCGGTAAGCGATGGCAGTGTGATTCGTACTACCAAGCCGGCAGTGCTTATCATTCAATAATTTGTTTTTTATCGCGACGACTCGTTATGCTGTGGATATGCGCAGTACACGAGTCGTCCTTTTGTTTTTAGTGATTGCCATGGGTGTTTCCTGTGGCTCGATACCTCCTTATTCGTCAGTGAACAGACAAGCTGTAAAAGGTTTTTATACCTTAAAGGTTAAATCCGCTGTAATCTCAACAACGAGCATGCGCGAGACCACACTTAGCACAGATTCTTACACCGACGACGTGGCTTACGAAACGTCATCAACAGTAATTGAGTTAGAAAAGATTTTACGCGACCAGGTGTCAGCGGTGTTCTCGTTACACAAACGCGAATACACCATAGATGAAAATGATCCAAACAGCATCAATGGCAATCAAATTCACGCTGGCTTACGTCGTTACTTCGGCGATCGTGCGCTAACTGCATTTCTGGCGATCGAAGGCATTTATGCTTTCAATTTCGATCACCCACAACGTGATCTAGATTTTGAAAGCGGAGTCGGATGGGCCTTGGGTGGTGGCTTAAACTTTGCGCTAAACGAAAGTTTCTCTATAGAGACTTCAATATTCTATGAAGAGCTTTCGCCGGTAAATTCTTATGCCGCTGGCAATACTTCATTGCCGTCCGATTACGAATATTCCTTTAAAGGAACCATGGTTTATTTCGGCTTAGGATTTCACTTTTAGCGATATAGCGCAGAAGCGATTACTTTGAAAGCTTGAATTCGAGCTGAGGCGCTTGTGCAATAATTTCGCCAGTGGTCATGTCTGCATCGAGTAAACGTACGCGCCAATAAAGACTACGGCTACCATCATGGTGTAGGTCGACATAACATGCGCTTGCTAAGCCTAGATTTCCTTCGGTCTTGCCAACAAGCTTTATAGAGTTGTAGTTTTTACGTGTATGCACTTCTGCGTTAACGAACTGCACCTCAGCATTGCGACTTTCAGCGCCATGCCATGTTGATTCAACACCAACACCTGCGCCGCGCCAACTGTACAGCTTGTCAAATTTGCAATTCCATTCAGCATTCGGCGTGTATTCGTAACGATGCCAAGTCTGCGGAGCATAAACGGTTACGGATCTTCCGCGCTGCTCTACACGTGCAGCCTGCTCGGCACCTGGCTTAGCAAAGCCTAGCTGTAGCGCTGGGTCACCAAAGACCAACTGGTTATAAAGTTGGTAGAAGTATGCTCCACCACTACTCTGACCTCTCTCAAGAACTGCTACTAAAACTTTGTTTTGCGCTGAACGGTGGGCTTGCCCCAAAGTTTGTCCCAGTAGAACCGCATTTCTGAATTCGCTCAAAAACAGTTCTTGTTCGGCGATACCGCGCCGTGAATTTCCGACAAAGGCTACTGCTCCGTTTCTTAATAGTCGTGCGGCGACTGAACTGTGGTTTTGATCTTGATCAAGGGATGCTGTACTACATCCGGCCGACTCGACTAATGCCGGAGCGAGCAGAGTATTTGAACTCGATGAATAGGTTTTGCCCATCACTTGCCAGTTAGCATGTGAGCCATGGACCAGCAATGCGACTTCGGTTAGCGGAGAATCACTTTGCATATCCGCTTCGCCAGCATGGTGCCCTACAAAGTCAAAACCAGCAGCTGTTAGTGGCATGCGGGTGGCGCCCTCCCACTCGGCAGTAGCGAATTTATTTTCCCATTCACGATCGACAAAACTACTGCGCGCAAAACCACGGCAGGCAAGCAATGTCGCCGCCGGCAAATCCTCGGCAATGAAACGCGCAAATGCTATATCAAAAAAGGGATCTTCATCGCGCTGTGTAAATGGCAAATCTGAGACCAAATCAGCATCGATACCTTGGCCATTGGCCATTACTGCCATCGGCAAGGCATCTGGCCATCCAACTAAACACAGGTATTCTAATTGCTGTTGTGGCGCATTATAAAAAGTAGATATCTCGTCATGAATTTGTGCTGCACTTGGCGAAGTTAACCACAGCGCCTTGCCGCGTTTTCCCTCGACTGCGTCTAAATCTATAGTCCACACCGTTTCTCCGAGCCTAATGTTATCACCCGTAGTGAGTGGCTGTTCACGTTTGCCGCGGAAACGTCCGTCGTGATTAACATCGATCGTTATGTTGTAATGCGCATCATTCGTATTCTTGCTAATCAAAAACTTGTATGCACGGCGTTCGTTTATATCGAACTCTCCGCTACCGTCTTCGGCGGCGATAAATTCGCGCTTCCATTGTGTGTCGATATCGAAAGGCAATACCACCCCCGAGCGCCCCGCTGCCAGTAATGGTGCCGCCAAAGACAAATTGCGATTACGCTGAGTATTAGCGTTCGAGTTAACGACGCTTAAGTATTCAACTGCTAGGCCCTTGCCTGCAAGAATACTGATGACGTCTTTTGCTTCATTAAGTTGCGTAATACGCATCTTCTTCAAGACCGGAATATCTTGCGTGCCCACAAAATAGGCCTGCTGCACCTGGTGCTTTTCGAGCTTAGCAATCAGCTCTGGACCAACTTGCGAATGCTCTAGCGGGATCAGTGGCAAAGATAACCTTGAAGCGAACGCGGCTGCCACCAATGCTGCACTACGGTTCTCGGGATAATAAAAGACGACTTCTGTGGGCATCTCTGGCCAGGCTAATGACAACATCGACAATGCCGCATCTAGGGCTGACTTAGATTCTACATATTCTATTTCGGGCAATTCAACGGTTGGCACAATCGGCATAACTGGCTTGTCAGCGCCAATCCATATGATGCGTGTTGGCTGATAGCGGCGCATAAAATCAAGCACCTCAGGACGCCATGGATTTTCAGCATCGACTGCCAAGACTAAAGGCTTGCCCTCTCCTAAAATTGTTGCCGCAGGGATCGCGGATAAATAGGCGTCATCTTGCCACGAGTATTCATGTTGAATAGGCACGATGACCACCGTGCGTTGTTCAGCAGCAGTTGCACCTATCGTAAGCAGTATAGTGAGTAGTATGAACACTTACACACTATACACGGTCAAACATTGATATCGTATTTAATGCGCAATGCAACTCTGATATAAAAAGTTACTGCACTAGTCGTTGAGAAATGTCAAAATCTCTTCCATTAATTACGCGGCTTGTTCGGACTGAAAAATGAACTGTGCATGCGCTGAACCTTCAAGCACGATAAGCTGCTTAGAATCTGACGCCCTTTCATATTGATCTTGAATCGCCGGCAATCGTAGTCGTCCGTTGCCTAGCGAATCTCCTTGAGCGACAATAAATAATCGACTGCCGCTATGACATCAAGATAGAGATTAGAGCCGGAACCGGTTTGCTCTCCGCCATATGACTTTCCATAGCCGCGGGAATCGATTGCTAACACTTGGAAGCCATTGTTGGCTAAAGTACTTGCCTGCTCGCTCCAGCTTTCTTTATTAAAGATAAAGCCATGCGCAAGAACCACTGCCGCCATCTTCGATAGGAAAAGAAACCGTCTGCGGCGCACTACAGGCACACAAAAAAAATATTAAAACGGCCTGTCAAGCCACGTTGTCTTCACGGACAACAAGCGCTGCCAACGTATTCGACTTCTTAAGGATAATCGCACCCACAAGAAACCCTACGCAAATCGCAAGAGCTGCCCAAGCGAGATCGCCTACTCCCATACCCATGTTTCTTGTGCGGTCAGAGATGTTGCTTTGTAGATATACGACCATGGTCGCACCAAGACTTATAAGCGATGTGACCATAAAATATAGTCCACCAAGACGAATTAAACTTTCAGCAAGTTGTTTAGACATACCCTAACTATAACCACCCTGCCACTGGCACGGCAATAAATAGATAAGTATCTTAAATCTCAGCAGCTACCATCGCACCGATTTCTTCAGTGCCATGCTCGCCTACTTCTAGACTACGAATGCGTCCGCTCGTTAATAATGAGGCTACGGCATCAGATACGGCGACACTGGCTTGTTGTTCGCCAAGGTAATCAAGCATCATTGCTACGGCATTGATGGTCGCAAGTGGATTAGCGATACCCTTACCCGCAGCTTGCGGAAAAGAACCATGCACCGACTCGAATAAAGATACGTGCCCAGGACGCAAATTAGCCGAAGCTGCTACCCCCATGCCACCTTGCAGCATTGCTCCGAGGTCGGTAACAATATCGCCGAATAAATTTGTAGTGACCGCCACGTCTATAGACTCTGGCGATTCGATCATGCGCATACACGCAGCATCGACGTAAAGATGAGCCGTTGTTACTTCAGGGAATTCTTTAGCGACATCGGCGAACACGCGTGAATACAGATCTTGTGCACGCACTGCATTAGCCTTATCAATCAAAGTTAAATGCTTACGCGGACGCCCTGCCGCCACTTCGAATGCGTAACGGATAATACGCTCGGTGCCTTTATAAGTGTAAAGCATCGCCTGTTGCGCAACTTCATCAACAGTTCCCTTGTCGGTGAACTGCGGTTGCTGCACATAAGCATCTTCGGTGTTTTCGCGCACGATAACCATGTCGATATCTTCGACGCCCTTACCCTTCAATGGACAAAACTTTTCATCGAGTAATTTAATAGGACGCAGGTTAACCCACAGATCTAAATCCCAGCGCAACTTACCGATAATACCGCGTTCGATTAAACCAATCGGCGCGCGTGGGTCGCCAATGGCACCCAACAAAATCGCATCACAAGTTTTTACTTCTTCGAAAGCTTCGTCAGGGAATATCTCTTCGGTCGCCAACCAGTGCTCAGTGCTATACGGCAGCTCAAGTAACTCTGTTTTGAAACCGAATTTGTCGGCGCAAGCGTTAAGCACACGCAAACCTTCGGCAACGACTTCAGGACCGATGCCGTCGCCAGCAACTACTGCAATTTTATGTGTTTTCATTTTGACACTAAAGCAAACATGCCTTGCTTGTAAGCAACGATACTGCCATAAAAGGCAGAGGCGGCAACAGTTAGCGGTGAAGCTAAGTAAAGTTGCCCGGGGCCGGAACGTCCGGCGAAATTACGGTTGATAGCACTAACAGTGACCTGCTCGGCATTTTCAGAAACGCCATCACCACAGCCAATGCATGCGCCACAGCCTGGAGGAATCAATCTAACGCCAACTTCGGCGAACAGTTTATCCCAACCCATCTTTTCGGCATAAGCTTGCACATTATATGAGCCGTATTGAATATAAAATTCAACGCCATCGGCGACGCGCAGTCCGGCGTCAGCAGCTTCTTGACATACTTTCGCGTAGTAAGCAAAGTCATCAACCTTGCCCGCAGTGCATGAGCCACCATAAGCGATGTCGATTTTAGTTAGGGGTAGTTCTGCGATGTAGGCGCCATAAGTGGGATCGCCCGGAGTCGCAACCATCGGAGTGATCGTCGACAAATCTATAGTATGTCGTCCGCCAGCGTATTCGGCATCGGCATCAGGCATCACCAATTTGGCGCGAATAGACTCACTACTTAGTTCAGGACGCGCGCTAGCAAACCATTCGACCAACTTTTCGTCGCCCTCACAGATGCCGGTGCGTGCAGTACATTCTGTAGCCATATTGCACAAGGTAGCGCGCTCATCAACCGGCATCGACGTCATGCCGCTGCCACCGAATTCCATGGAACGATTGAGCGTGTCTTCGCGCTTGGCGAAAGTATCAAGCACATGCAACATCACATCCTTTGCTGTTACTCCGTCGTTCATCTCGCCAACCAAATCAAAGCGGATCGTTTCTGGCACTTTAACAAAAGTAAAGCCAGAATAAATTAATGCCGCGTATTCGGTCGCGCCCACACCATAAGTGAGAGCATTGGATGCGCCCCCCATGCAGGTATGTGAATCGGTTGCCTGAATAAAATCACCGGGCTCGATAATCTCTTCGCGGGCAATCTGGTGACAGATACCCGGGCTCACCCCATCTTTGGCCTGATAGTCACGCACTCCAGTGTGGCGCTGAAATTCATTTTGCAAGTCGCGTAAAGTTTGTATTTGATCAACAAAGGGTGCGAAGCGTTTTACAGAGTCAGCATAAAGCAAGTGGTCTTCGAAGACACCGAGCTTTTCTGGATTTTGCACTTGGTAGTCTTTACCGTACTCGGCCGATAGAAAATAATGCACTTGGGCAGTAGTGAATTCGTGACTGTAACCACCATCGACCTTAGCCAATACCGGGTCACCCGGCTTAACATAAGCACCCTCGGTACCAGGATTGAGCATCTTGGCAGCAATCATTTTTTCGGCCATAGTCATGCCACGCTTAGGCGTAGTATTCGCCGGCAGTACTATTTCATCAGCTGCCACCTTATTTGAAAACTGAAACAAACCACCACATTCAATAATAACTTTAGTAACGTCATCATATTTGCTAGTGAATTCATCTAGCTCAACCGTTTCGCCATCTTGCAAGCGACTTAACATTGAGTGATCACTCATCAACTGGCCGAGGTTAATATTATTACGCTCGTGGATCGGTGCAAAGCTTGCAGCAAACACGTAGCGAATACCACTAAAGCGTTCGCATTGCGCAGCGGTCTCGCGCGACGAGCCAGTGCCTTTACGGTAACCTGAGACAATCGCCTCGAAGTTGCCGTCCATGAGTTCGCGGGTGCCTATAACACGCTTGCCTTTTTCATCGACCAAGCCGGCGTAGGCATCGGTAGCAATATCTTCTGGACGGTGGCGGAAGCACACCCATGCAGGTGTCATCACATCTGTATTAATATCGTCGAGCAAATCGTCGATGGTCAAATCTTGCATACGCAGATTTAATCCTTCGTGTAGCTGTTTACGGATTAACTCGAGGTCTTTTGTTAAAAACAGAATGCGCTTATCTGGTGACAAGCGAATAGATGACGGTGGCCATGATTCAGTCATTGTGCCATTTTACAACATCGCTAGCGCCATCAACCCTATATTACCCAAAGCATGAATCGCGGTATTTAAGCCCAAATTTTTGCCCCAGATAAACACGTAGCCCATGATAATGCCCGCAGCCAAATGAATCGGATTAAAAACACCTGGATCGTAAACCGCACAATGCAGCGCCGCAAACAGCAGTGCACTGATGATTACTGCCACATGCTTATTCATGGCTCGCAAAAAAGCACCCATTACAATCACGCGATAAACGCCCTCTTCGACAAATGGCGCGTACAACACACGATTAATGATCATCGCGGTGATTTCTTTATTAACAAAGGCATACATGGCCAACAGCGACACCACCAACAAAACACTAGCGACCGCTAGTCGGCGTTGCAGTCATCCGGGCTCTGCATATTCGCTAAAGAAACTTGCGGACATCAATGGCATAATCAAACGCTGCCAGGCAAAGGCATCAACATAATGCACCAAGGCCATATCACTGAGCACAACGATTATGCCCAACAGTACCCACAAGGGTGGACGGCGGTCGAGCGAAGACTTAAATGCGCTCAAGAACATAGGCTACTTCGACTTCGGACGAACCAAAACGCGCGATTTCTTTACACTTAAATTTATCGCCACATAACTTTAGAATCTCGTCGCTGGTTACCGAAAACGGTGGGCCCTCGCGCGATCCCTCTGGATATTCGAAACTAATTAATAATCCGCGGGCACCCTTTGTCAAAAAGGAGGCTAAGTGATTAAAATATTTTATGCGCAAATCTGGCGTTAATGCCACCAAGGCTGCACGATCGTACCAAGCTCTGATCGACGCGTCGTTGAACTCAAAGAAATCAATGCAGTGCACTGACAATCTATCATGCGCTGGCAAATCATCGACCGCCAACGCCGAAGCCTCGACACCGACAACATCATGACCCTGCTCGACCAGCCACATCAAATCAAGTGACTTGCCACATAGTGGTACTAAAACACGACTGGCGGCATCTATCTCTAGATGCTGCCAGTATTCGACTAAGCGCGGATTGACATCACTTTGATGCCATCCGGTGCGGCCATCTGACCAGCGTTGCTTCCAGTAGTTAACTTCCAATTAATTTTTATCCATTACGTTCGATCAACATCGCAATACCTTGACCGCCGCCAATACATGCTGACGCCATACCTAAAGACTTACCACTACGTTCTAGTTGGTGCATCAAAGTTAACACCAAACGCGAACCCGTAGCGCCAAGTGGATGGCCAATAGAAACTGCGCCACCATTAACATTGCACTTATCGCGATCAAGCTCTAACACTTTTTCGCAAGCTAAGTATTGCGCAGAAAACGCTTCGTTAATTTCGATGTAATCGATGTCGTCGATTGCGACTCCGGCTTTAGCCGCAGCTTGCTTGATGGATTCAACTGGACCAATGCCCATGAGCTCTGGCTCGCAACCGGTGATGCCCCATGAACGAATCTTGGCGCGTACCGTCCAGCCTTCTGCGGCAGCACGTTCTTCGGTAGTAATCAACAACGCAGCCGCGCCATCAACAATACCCGAAGCATTACCAGCAGTCACTGTACCCTCTTTACCAAAAGCAGGACGCAACTTAGCTAAGCCTTCGATTGTAGTTTCAGGACGGATATGATCATCGGTATCGACAACGAATTCTTTGCGTCCGCGCTTAACTGTTAGCGGTGCAATTTCTTCGGCAAACAAGCCGCCATTTACCGCCGCCGCACCTAATTGGTGCGAACGAAAAGCATAGGCATCTTGTGCTTCGCGAGAAATACCATACTTAGTCGCTAAGTTCTCGGCAGTTTGCGCCATGAAGAAACCCGAGTAAGGATCCATTAAAGATTCAAACAAAGAGTCTTCGATTTTAGGTGAGCCACCTAAGCGAAAACCTTGACGTGCGCCACGAATAATGTGCGGTGCTTGCGACATGTTCTCCATGCCACCAGCAACGACCACTTCGGCATCGCCCGACATAATCATTTGTGCCCCAGACACAATCGACTGAATACCAGAACCACATAAACGGTTAACCGTTAACGCCGGCACCGCATTGCCAATGCCAGCTTTTAAACCTGCATGACGGGCACCGTAAATAGCATCGGCCGATGTTTGCATCGCATTACCCATGATCACATGGTCAATAAGTGCTGGATCGACATTGCCACGCTCGAGCGTCGCCTTAATAGCATGTGCTCCGAGGTCGTTAGCCGACACCGTGTTAAACAGACCATAGCCAGGAGTACCGATATATTCGGCCATCGCGGTGCGCGCACCACTTACGATTACTAATTCTTTTGACATTTACTTAAACGACTATTCGCCGCTGAAATTTGGCTTACGTTTTTCAAGGAAAGCGGCAGCGCCTTCAGCTTGATCTTTAGTAGTGAACAACAAACCGAACGCATCTGACTCGAGATTCTCACCTTCGCTTTGACCTACTTCTAGGCCGCGACGGATTACGTCGAGCGCTGCATTTACTGCAATAGGCCCGCGCTTAATAATAGTGGACGCCAACTTGATTGTAACTTCTTTTAAGTCGGCAGCACTGGCTACCTTATTCACTACGCCAACTTGCATAGCTTGTTCGGCAGTGTACATATCGCCAGTTAGCACCCATTCGCGCGCCACACCTGGTGATGCTAAACGTGAAAGACGTTGCGTGCCGCCAAAGCCAGGGATTAACCCTAGACTTACTTCTGGCAAACCTAGCATTGCCCCTTCGACTGCCACGCGTAAGTGACAAGCCATAGCCAACTCGAGGCCTCCGCCTAAAGCGAAGCCGTTAATCATCGCAATCACCGGTACCGGTGCTGCTTCGATCATCGAGAAAACTTCTTGCCCTGCTTGTGACAAGCCCTTTGCTTCGAGCGCCGACATACCGACAAATTCGGAAATGTCTGCACCAGCAACAAAAGCTTTATCGCCAGCGCCAGTGATCACGATTGCCTTAACATCTTCGTATTCGAACAGCTCTGGCAAGCCTTCATTAAGTTCTTGCAGTACTTCGGCATTCAACGCATTCATTGCTGATTCACGCGAGATGCTTACCCATGCAATGCCGTTATCATCGACTTCGAGCTCGAGACTATTGTAACTTTCGTCAGCCATGATTAACCCTCGGTACGAGCAACCATGCTTTCAATGACACATGGCTGTGTTGGCTTATCGCCAGGTAAAGTTTGCACAGCAGCAGTCGCATCAAGTGCTTCTTCACCCGCAATTAACTTGCCAAACGCTGCGTATTGATTATCTAAGAACTCTGCATCACCGTGGCATACAAAGAACTGGCAACTTGCAGAATCAGGATTTTGCGAACGCGCCATTGACAGCACTCCGCGCTTATGCGAGTACTCTTTATCAGCAGTAAATTCGCCTTTGATATTACCGTTTGGACCCGATCCCATACCGGTACCATCAGGGCATCCGCCTTGAATCATGAAACCTGGTATTACGCGGTGAAAAGTTTTACCGTTGTAGAAGCCGTCGTTAACGTACTGCAAAAAGTTTTTTACAGTAACAGGAGCTAGGTTTTCCCAGAACTCGAAAGTCATGGTGCCTACTGTTTTGCCGTCGACAGAAACGGTCATGTCGACTAATGTTTGTGTGGTTGAAGTCATGTTTATTACTCGTAACGTTTGATGATGTGCCAGCCGAATGGACTGTCTGTTTTATTGAAATTTGAAATGCCGATTTCGCCGACTTGTAGTTTGAAACCAATGTTGCCGAAACCCGGAACCATTTGCCCGCGTTGGAACCATTGGATGGCTGACAAGCGCGCGCGTAGACCTTTAGCGGACTCTTCGAACTTGGCCTGTGCTTGATCAAGAGTAAGTTCTTCAGCTTTAACTTGCGCCATCAATACTGTTTGCAACTCTTGGGCTTCGGCCTGGATTGCCGCTGCAGCTTCTTCCGCTTCGTCATTATGGCGGCCCGTATTTAACATTGCGTAAGCACCCTTTGGCGTGGCATCTTTGCCGCCTGGGTCATCGGTAAACTCCATTACCAACGAAGCAAAATCTTCGCCGCTTTGTGCGCGCTTAAGAACTTCGGCAGCTAAAGCCTCAGCCTCTTCTTTAGTACGTGTCGCTGAAGTACGTGTACCCGTAAACGAAATCAAAATATGCTGAATACGAATGTACTCTGGCTCGTCGCCGATATCAGCGAGTGGACGACGCACAATTTCAGCAAACTTAGGCACGACACCTTCGACGACGCGACATTCGGTGACTACCGCTGCACGAGTCGGGTTAGATGGCTCACCGCGTGGGTTAGATGTGGTTTTTATATCTGCAATCTTTTCAAGAGTTGCAACACCATTAACCATGATACCAAATGAAGTGTACTTACCATCAAGTCCCTTCACTGAAGGGCTGTAGCTATCTGTGATAACAAAGAACTGGCTTGACGCAGAATCAGGGCTACCGCCGCGTGCCATTGACAATACTCCGTAACGGTGGCGGCGCTCTTTATCGGTAGAGAATTCTGCCTTGACGTTACCATGAACGCCTTTGCCTGCCGCACTGTTATCCGATGACCCACCTTGAATCATAAAATCGCGCAATACACGATGGTATTTACGATTGTTGTACAAGCCTTCGTCGGCATAGCGTAGATAGTTACGCACTGCGATCGGTGCCGCCTCAGACCACAATTCGAAAGTCATAGTGCCGATAGCTTCGCCATCAATAGTACAGTCCATTTCGATGTAGTAATTCTTGAGCTGCTCGTCACTAACAATAGTAGCGTCTTCGAAGTGATGAGGACCACTTACCGGCTGCTGCACTGTCTGCACTGTCTGGACAGGCGCCGGTACAAGCGCTAGAGGTGTTTGCTGTGCAGGCACGTCGTCGCATGCAAGAAGTAGCAATGGAGAAATTATTAGGCTTAAAAGTTTCATTTTATTAATTTGAATGCGCCAGTGATACCAAGACCACCGCTAACACAGAGTGAAGCAAGGCCCATATCGACCTTGCGGCGTTGCATCTCATGCAACAAAGTGACTACGATACGTGCGCCTGTACATCCGATGGGATGCCCAAGTGCGATCGCACCACCGTTTACGTTTAGCAACGACCTATCGATAGGCATTTCTTGTAAACAAGATATCGCCTGAGCAGCAAAAGCTTCGTTGAGCTCGAACAAGCCAAAGTCGTCAAAGGACCAACCATTGCGTTCGAACAACTGCGCCGTCGCCGGCACCGGGCCAAGACCCATCCGTTTAGGATCGGTACCAGCAGTTTGACTATCCAAGAACTCGGCCATTGGCGTAATACCACGACGTTCGGCCTCATCAGCCGACATCAGCACCAACACCGCTGCACCATCGGTAATACCCGAAGCATTGCCCGGAGTAACAGTGCCGTGCTCTTCAGCAAACACCGCCGGCAATTTAGCCAAGCCCTCAAGCGTAGTTTGCGGACGCATATGCTCGTCGCGGTCAATCACTACCTCGCCTTTACGCGACTTAACGGTGACCGGCGCAATTTGCGAGTCGAAATACCCAGCGTCCCAAGCGGCGGCGGCCTTTTGCTGAGAATCTAAGGCGAACTGATCTTGCTCGGCGCGCATTATATTGCGCTCGGTAGCCAGTAACTCGGCGGTTGCACCCATCAACATATCGGATAATGGGCATAGAAAACCATCGCGGTACATGCCGTCAATGATTTTGGCATCGCCTAAGCGGTAACCATCGCGCATACGGTCAAGCATGTGCGGAACCATCGACATGTTCTCCATGCCGCCTGCCACCGCGATCTTTACACGACCCAGACGAATATCGTCGGCTGCTTGCTCCAGCGTCTTCAGACCAGAAGCACAAGCCATATTGGTTGTAAATGCCGTAGAAGACTCGGGAATACCACTATGCCAAGCCACTTGACGCGCCGGATTTGGACGCGCTCCTGCTTGCCGCGCCATACCTAAAATGACAGTGTCGACATCTTCTGGAGATAATCCTGCCTCAGAAAGCGCATGCTTAGTAGCGAATGTAGCCAATTCGGTGGCCGGAACATTCGAAAAACCGCCGCCGAACCGTCCTATAGGAGTTCGAACCGCACTAACAATGACAATGGGGACTTCTGACATTTTGGCTTATCATGATAACTAAACTACACATAATGAGAGTAAAATATTCGCCCCCAGGCAGTACTGCCCACCAACAATGAGTGAAACCACACAAAACACGTCACTTGCGCAGCAGCTCGAATCTAACTTCGGCCTCCGCAACTTAGAATACCGCCACAACCTTAGCAAAGAAGAGCTTTTCAGCGAGGCCATTGCTAACGATCGCGGACGCGTCAGCCTCGATGGCGACGATAATGCGCAAAAGGCTTTTGCAACCAAGCTTGGCGTAAACGGCCCTTTGGTTTACTACACCGATCCAACATGCACCGGGCGTCCAGTTAAAGACACGTTTGGTGTGGCTTGGCCAGAGCTAGACGAAAAGGTTTGGTGGAAGCCCGATTTCCAAAAGTTCGATCCTGCAAAGTTCGAAGCCCTAACTGCACGCGTCGTCGCTCACCTTAACGCGCGCAAAAAGCACCTTTACGTCAAAGATGTTTACGCCGGTAGCGATCCGTCATACGCGCGTCCTTACCGTTTGGTATCTGAATACGCAGCGCACAGTTTCTTCTGCCACAACATGTTCATGCACGGCATCGAAGGAGTAAGCGACGAAGATGCAAAACGCTGGACGATGCTCAACGTACCTTCGTTCCATTGCGACCCTGAACGCGACGGTACTCCTGGTACACGCCTCGCTTGTCTCGACTTTAAAAATAAAATCGTACTCGTGTTGGGCCGCGCCGATTACTGCGGTGTCGTTAAAAAATCAATGTTCACCGTAATGAACTACCTGCTCCCAGAAATGGGCGACATGGGTATGCACTGTTCGGCTAACGTTGGCCCTGATGGCGACGGCGCGATTCTATTCGGGCTTTCCGGCACTGGCAAGACTACCCTGTCTGCCGACGCCAACCGCCAACTGATCGGCGACGACGAGCACGCCTGGACGAGCATTGGTATCTCAAACCTCGAAGGCGGATGCTATGCCAAACTCATCGATCTTAATAAAGACGACGAGCCGGTTATTGCCGCGGCATTATCTATGCCCGGTACTATCATCGAAAACGTACCGCCACTACCTGGCAAAGCAATGAGCGACTGCGATCCGCAAGAGCTCGACTTAAGCGATAACTCCGTTACTGAAAACACGCGTTTCTCTTACCCTCTAGAGGCAAACCCAAACGTTGCGGAAGGCGCAAAGGGGCCACATCCGCAAACGATTGTATTGCTAACTGCCGATGCTTTCGGAGTGCTACCACCCGTTTCTATCCTGTCGACAAAAGAAGTGATGTATCACTTTGTTAGCGGCTTCACGGCTAAATTAGCTGGCACCGAAGTGGGTATCACCGAACCAATCGCCGCATTTAGCGCTTGCTACGGTGCGCCATTTATGTCGCAACATCCAAGTGTTTATGCACGCCTACTCGCCGAAAAAATGGAGCAGCACGAAACACGTTGCATCTTATTAAATACCGGTTGGGGTGGCGGCGCTTACGGTGTTGGCAAACGCATTAGCATTGGTCACACACGGGCGCTACTTGATGCCGCGCTCTACGGCAAGCTTGATAACGTACCTACCGAAACGCATCCAATCTTAGGATTGACCATGCCTACCGAATGCCCTGGTGTGCCAAGCGAAATACTAAATCCGCGTAATACTTGGCAAGATAAAGAGGCTTACGATGTAGCCGCCAAAAAACTAGTTGCGATGTTCCAAGACAACTACGAGAAGAAGAACTTTGCCGAGCTAGGGATTGCCTCCGTGATGCAAGATATATGCTAAGCTATACTTATGCTTAGCTTACTTCTTCCCCTCCTCATTCAGGCATCAGTGCAATCGCAAGATTTAGCCGATGCTTATCTAGTTGACCACAACCTTAATGGCACCGCGGTGCTGACTAGCTCGCTTGGTCACTCTCAAACCGCAAACCGTACGCTTTACGCGCGGCACATCGATGGTGTCCCTATTCGTGGCGAAGCGATCAAGGTTCTCGAATTTCACGACGGCACCACCATGGTGTTGGCCGTTGATTCTGATTATTCTAAATTGCAAGCCGAGGCGGCGATTAGCGCTGACCAGGCGACAGCAATTGCCCTGAATGCACGCGCTGCTGTTGAAGATACAGAATCGTTGCTGATAAAAGGTAACGTGCCACACGCCGGAACGCGTCTCCCTGAATCGAGTCGCCTCATGTGGCACAACAAATCTTTGATTTACGAAGTGCGCTTGCATGTCGATGGTGATGGCCGATGGGAAGAAGATATTTTAATCGATGCCCAAACTGGTGCGGTGATCGAAGTTCAAGATTTGCGTTTAACTTGTTGCGCACCTGTCGCCAACGGCACTGGCATGGTGTTCGACCCCAATCCAGTCCAAACAGCGAACAACCACAGCTTTAACGACTCAAATGATTCTAACAATTCTATTCCTAGTTCGGAATACTTTAGCGTAACGCTTCGCGACCTCGACGGCAGCGGATACTTGCAAGGCCCGCATTGCTCAACTTCGCCGACAAGCGGTCGTGCCAATGAAGCTTCATTAAACTTTAATTACCAACGTAACAATAACAAGTTTGAAGAGGTCGTTGTTTATTACTCAATGACTGAGTTTCAGAACTACCTTCAAACAATCGGTCATAACAACGCGAACAACCGCCAACAAAAAGTAGACGTCAATGGCTCAAGCTCTGACAACTCATGGTTCAGTACAGGGAGCCGCGAAATCACGTTCGGCTATGGCGGCGTTGACGACGGCGAAGATGCCGACATCATCATTCATGAATATGGCCATGCACTTCACTACGACGTTCAAGGCAGCATCGGCAGTGGCCAAAATGGTGCAATGTCCGAAGGCTATGGCGATTACTTCGCTGCGAGCTTCTATAACGATGCCCTAGTTGGCGAATGGGACGCCGTTTCTTACACCAATGGCCCATATCATTACTTGCGCCGTGTCGATGGTAATAAGCACTACCCTAACAGCTTAGTCAATCAAGTTCACTCTGATGGAGAAATTTGGTCAGCCGGTCTCTGGGATTTCCGAATGTCCGTTGGCCGCGAAATCGCCGACAACATCATTGTTGAAGCTATGAGCTTGCAATCTTCCAACACTAACATGGCGTCCGCCGCTAATATGTTATTGACTGCTGAGCAGCAACTTTATGGTGGCAAGTATGCACCGTTCTTACATTGGTCCATGTCACGCCGTGGTTTCATTAATTTACCAAGTGGCACCTTTAGTTTAGATCCACAAGACAGCTCCCCGATTGCAGGAAACACCGTGTCTCTTAACATTGACGGTTCTGGGTTTGGCGGATCTACTTTCCAAATTCTTGTTTCACGCCAGCCTGGTGAATACAGCATTGGCGCGCCCCATAACGCTATAATTAACGTTGGTTTAGATTTACTAAATGCATCGTTAAACTATTCCGCTTTCAGCGGAGTGCTAAACAGCGCCGGCGCGGCAACGGTAAGCATGCAGATTCCTGCGGGCTTCACTAATAAAGAATTCACTTTACAGGCATTCGTCCTTGATCAAAATAACAACATCGCCGAGGTTTCTCTTCCTTGTGGTGTGCGCGAAGGCATTCACTAGTTGCGCGACGCCAATGGTCGAGGAAGCTCAAGGAGCACTGACCGCAGCATATGACCTTGATGGCTACAATGCCGACGAGGTCATTATTCCATTGTGAGTGGGCTGACCCGGAGAAGGTGCCCCCGTGCGGGGTGCAGGAGATATACAAGACAAGCCTAATGCTTTTACTACGCGTTGGGTGATAGATAACAATTCGCCGCGTGCAACACTCGAGTTTTCATTAACTCGAATGATACTACCGAACCTTAGCGCCGGCATCGAATTCATGCCTGAATCCGATCGCTATTCACCCGTTGTAAATTGGCGTTTTATCGCAGCAGACGGATGGCGCCCCGCAGTAACAGTGGGCACGAGCTCAGCATGGCCTTCATCCAAGGTAAGTGGCAACGCATATATATTATCTGTCGCCAACAACATTGCCAAAGGACTTAGTGCCTACGTCGCTGCCAGCTACGCACCTTCCGGAGACTTATGGCAAATACCAGCCGGGTTAAATTACCGCATCAACAAAGATTGGTCGAGCCGCCTAATGTACGACGGCGATAAGCTGCACCCTATTATTACTTACAGCTACGGCGATATTGATACGAGTTTTATTTTACTCGATAGTAAATCACCGACGCTGTCCGTATCGTTTCACTTTTAACGCAGCACTCTCTTACAGAATGGTTTCTGCGAGAGAATTACTTAAATGTAGCGACCTGGCCAGCAACTAAACCAGCGATTGAGTACGTCAATATTGGAGGCGGAGGAGGACCACCTGCCGAAAGACCGATATCAATATGCTCAAGGCCACCGTTCCAGCCAATGAGTACAGCATGCCAGGCGATGCCATCGGATGAAACATGCACGCCGTCCATGTCATTGAATGCTTCGCCGTAATCGTTCATGTCAAAGTCAAGCATTGCGCCTGGCATTGTTGAGCCATTGACGCCTAGCACCATGGCGTTACGCACATTACGATGTTGGTGCTGAAATCTTCCGAACTGTACTAGAATTTTGTAATTTCAGTGACTACATAAAAAAAAGATTCTCCCCCCGTTGCGGGAGGGAGAATCTAAAGTTAGCTAAGCTAAATTACAGAACGGTTTCTGCAAGAGAGTTAGTTAGTACGCCGGCATTCAGGCCTTGTGTGTACAGAGTCAGACCAGCTGCGCCAACAGGCACTGTTGGTGAGAAGACTGCATCACCGAAAACATCAGCTACGAGAGTAGGAAAAGTGCTTATTGGTGGAGTCATGTCAGCTATACCATAAGCAGTAGTGATCGGACCAGCACCTGATAGAGAGTAACCAATGATTACGTTAGAACCAGGAACTGCATTAGCTACAGCAAATGTAGCAACACCACCAGCAACTAAGCCAGAGAT
>JBLINB010000006.1:0-54060 GCA_047638975.1 Myxococcota bacterium | reverse complement strand
TAACTTCGATGCTTCATCTTCGGCCGCGGTGCTTGAATTCATGCTTGGCCCGGTGCAGCAAATATTTGGCGCATTAGCCGTCACTGACAGCAGTGATGCAAATGGCATTAGCGACGCTGACGTTGACGCCTTAATCTCTCAACGTAGTGCTGCGCGCGCTAACAAAGATTGGGATCTGGCTGATGATGTACGTGACAAACTAGTTGCTGCCGGAATCATCGTTGAAGATACTGCCGATGGTATTAAGTGGCATCGCGCTTAGGCTTAATATTCAAGCGACGCGCTAAAGACTTCTTCATCCGTGGCGAACGTGATTCTTCGCTCGGTCGTACGTCATCCAATGGCTCGGGCGGATTCTCTAGCCACTCACGATAAATTTCTTCCCAGCCGAGGCCACCGAGTTTGGCATACCATTTGCGCCGTAACGCATTGCGCTGAGAATCTGGCATAGCACCTATGATGGTAGGGTCGGCATCAATAATACGTTGCAGCATCATGCCGGTAGCTACGCCTAAGTTAAAAGACTCGGTAAAGCCATGCATAGGTAGATAAACAAGTTTGTCAGCTGCCGCACGCATCTCAGCACTAATACCATCCGCTTCGCGGCCCATAACAATGGCAAGTTTTGCCGGTATTTCGGGCATGCTATCTGGGGCCGCTGCAATTGCGCCATCGTCTAAATCGGTGGCCCATATTTCATAGCCATTTTCACGTAGATGATTGATGCAGTCGTTGGCGCATGAATAATTATGGATGTCAATCCAACTGTTTGCGCCAGAGCTGACTGTCGATTTATGCTGCTCAGATATATAGTCGTCTGCCTCGATAACATAAAAGTTTTGTACTCCGAGGAGTTCGGCTGTGCGCAGCATCGCCGCTAAGTTATGCGGATCAACACAGCGCTCACTAACGAGAACTAAGCGAGTCGTACGCTTTGCCAAAATAGCTTCAGCACGTCGTAATCGACGTGGTGCATCGCTATGTGGCATCCGTTTCGTCAGAATCGCTATTGAGCTTTAGGTCGGCTAAGATCTGGTTGATCTTTTGCGCGTGTTCGAGCCCGCGGTCGAACTCGAACTTTACCATTGGCGCCGAACGAATATTGATATCTCGCGCGACGGCACGTCGAATAAACTTATTCGCATGCTCGAACATGTGCTCAACCTTCGACCTATCTTTAGCGACAAGCACGGTCCATTTGATTGTTGCAATCGCTAAGTCTGTTGAAATGCTAACCGAAGTTACAGTCACAAAACTCGCCCGTGGATCTTTTATCTCATGGGTCAATAGCTCAGCCACTTTGCGCTGAATACGCGCACAGATTTGCTGTTGACGTCGAGCAGATGCCATTATGCGTTATTTTCGGCCGCAGCTTTCTCTTCGGCAGCGGTGACATCTTCGAGAGTACGCGCAACTTCACGAATTTCGATAATCTCAACGAGGTCTCCCGTCTTGTAATCATCGAAACCATCAATTGTAAGACCACAATCGTTACCTTCAGCAACTTCGCGCACATCATCTTTGAAGTGACGTAGTGAGCTGAGGTACCCTTCGGCTAGTTGCTTGCCATCACGCGTTAGCTTGGAGTAGCATGCACGTTTAACGGTACCACTATTCACGCGACAACCAGCAATGGTGCCCCAACGTGAAGAACTGAAGACTTCTAGTATTTCTACATGGCCAATAGTCTCTTGGACAGTATCAGGTACCAGCATGCCTTCGATCGCTTTCGTGATATCTTCGAGCAATTCGTAAATGATACTGTAGCTGCGAATTTCAACATTAACACGCTCTGCATGCTTCTTCGCTTTGCCTTCGGCTTTCGAATTGAAGCCCAAGACGATAGCGTCGGCAGTTTCTGCTAAAGTGATATCGGTGTCGGTAATCGAACCCACAGCAGAGTGGATGACATCGACAATGACTTCGTCGGTGCTTAAAGCATCCAAAGAATCTTTAAGAACCTCTAGAGATCCCTGCACATCTGCCTTGAGCACTAAGCGCAAACGTTGAGCATTGGATTCGTCGATCTTATCGAATAGGTTGGCTAGGGTGACGCCTGCGCCAGAGCCAAGTTCTTCGGCTTTCTTAACTTCAACTCGCTTTCCTGCCACATGCTTGGCCGCTTTCATGTTGTTAACCACATAGAAAGTTTCGCCAACGGGAGGGAACTCGTCTAGACCAAGAATGTCTACTGGAGTACCAGGGCCAGCCTCTTTTATAGGCTTGCCATTGTAGTCAAACATTAAACGCACGTTACCGAACGAGTGCCCACAGAGGACTGTTTGCTTGACTCTTAGTGTGCCATCTTGAACGAGTACTGAAGCAACTTTGCCTTTGCCCTTTTCTAGCTTAGATTCTATAACGATGCCAAGTGCATCGCCTTTAGCGTGAGCCTTAAGGTCGAGAATCTCTGCTTCAAGTAGAACGCGCTCGAGTAAGTTATCGATGCCAGTCTTGTGAAGTGCAGAGACTTCTACCATGCCGACGTCTCCGCCCCAATCTTCTGCTTGCAGACCAATGCCTGCCAATTGAGATTTGACTTGTTCGACGTTTGCGCCGGGAGAGTCAACCTTATTAATCGCCACTACGATTGGAGTGCCTGCAGCTTTCGCATGCGAGGCAGCTTCTTCGGTTTGTGGCATGACTCCGTCATCGGCAGCTACTACCAGAATCGCAATGTCGGTAGCGCTGGCACCACGCTTACGCATTTGAGTAAATGCCGCGTGACCAGGAGTGTCGAGAATAGTTACCGCTCGGCCGTCAGTCAGCTCGGCCATATAGGCACCAACGTGCTGGGTGATACCACCGGCTTCTTTGTTGGCGACTCGTGTAGAACGAATAGCATCAATCAATGAGGTCTTGCCATGATCAACGTGGCCCATAAATGCCAATACTGGCGGGCGAGTTGCCATCGAATCTTCATCAACCGCATGACGTGCAGCAAGAATCTCGGACATCAATTCTTTTTCGATGTCGGTCTTCTCTTTGACGTATACTTCTATCTCAAACTCATCGGCAATCAATTCGATAGTATCGGTATCGAGAACCGTGTTAATGCTAAACATCATGTCTAGTGACATGAGTGAGTGCATAATACGATTTACGCTAATACCAGTAGAAGCTGAGAATGATTTGAGCGTAACAGGTGTCTCGAGAGTAACCTCGCCTTTGCGTTCAACAGTCGAATTACCTTTCTTGCGGAATTTGCCCTTGCGGCGATCACGTAGACGTTCGCGTGCCTTCGACTTCATGTCGCGGCGGCGAGACGTTTCACGGTCGCGACGGTCGGTAAATGTTTGGCCACCAGTACGGTTGCGTTCTTCTTGCTGCTTCTTGATTAAGCCTAATGCTGCAAGGTCAATGATACCGACACGTGTCGCAGAGGCCTTAGCCGGTTTCGGGGTAGGGCCCTTACTCGTTTTCGCGTTTGACGCACCGTCTTCTTTTTCTGTAGAAGCATCAGCTTCAGGGCGATCTTTGATGATGGTGACACCGGTCATTGGCATCTTCTTAGGCTCTTTTTCTTTTTCAGCAGTTTCCTCTTTGACCTTATCTTCTTTTACTTCAGCAGCAGGCTCGTCAATGACTGGCGCCACTACTTCGGCTACGACCGCAACTTCTTCTTCACCTTCTATAGTAACAGCGGCATCTTCGGTTTTAGATGCAGACGCCATCAGTGAATCCCATGACGAAGACTTTTGGGCCGCATCTTTTTCGGCAGCTGCATCGGCATCTGCGTCACCACCAATCAATCCGCCACGCTTTAGGCGTTCGTCGATTACAGGCAAATCCCATTCTTCGATAGAAGCTTGGTAGGAAGATACTGAGAAGCCAATGTCGCCAAGGATTTTGACGAACTCAGTAGATTTGAAGCCGTATTGCTTGGCTAGGGCGTGGACTTTAGTTTTTGTCAAGCTTATATCTCCTCCGACACGCCTTCTTCTGGTGTGGATGCGGGTTCGTCTTCTAGAACATCGTCGATATTGCCAGAGGCCATCAATTCTTGCTCATATTCAGTAGGTGTTTTTAAGTCCATGCTCCAGCCAACTATTTCGGAGGCCAAACGCACGTTGCGTCCGCCCATACCAATAGCTAGCGGCTTTTGATCTTCGGCGACTAACACCAACACAGAGTTGCTCTCTTCGTCAGGGAAGACGTGCTCGACCATTATGTTTTTAGCCGGCTTAAGAGAATTAACTACGAGTTCTTCGAGTGATGCAGACCATTCGATGATGTCAATCTTTTCGCTGCGCAATTCGTCGTTGACGTTACGGATGCGAGCGCCACGAACACCTAAACATGCGCCTACTACATCGATATTATTATCAGCAGAGTAAACAGCAACTTTAGTGCGGTAACCAGGGTCACGCGCGATTTTCATGATCTTGATGTTGCCATCAGCAATTTCTGGTATCTCAACAGCAAATAACTTCTTTACGAAATCTTTGTCTTTGCGCGATACTTGAATCTCAACACGTGAGCCACGCTTGACGATATCTTTTACCAGCACGCGAATACGGTCGCCAATGTGCAGGCGCTCTGTTTGGACGCGCTCGCCGCGAGTAAGAACCGCCTCTTGGCCATCAGGCAAAGTAAGGAACATATTTGGACCTTCGAGCTTTTCTACTTTAACGGCGACGATGGTGCCGATTAGAGCTGCGTATTCAGCGAATACCTTGTCACGCTCTGCCTCACGAATCTTTTGCATAAAGACTTGCTTGAAAGTTTGCGCTGCAATGCGTCCTAGTTCTTCTGCAGATGGCAGCTCAACACCTTCGTCTCCGCCATCAGGGCCGATAACGCGGGTAGTGCCGTCTTTGCGGTTAACCATTACTTCGTAGCCTTCTTCGACACCAAGCTTTTTACGCACAGATAGGCTAAGGGCCTCTTCAAGTGCATGAAATAGGATCTCGCGATCAACACCGCGTTCGCGGTGGATTGCGTCAATCAATCGTAGTACGTCGTCTTTACGCATCGGATGGTGTGCTTTTAAATGGGCGAAAAAAAAGGTGCGGCGCTCTAAACACCACACCAAAGTAGCTGATGCCACTTTAGGCTGAATATTCTATCATCGAGTAGTCTTATGGCAAGGTCTATTTTACAATGCTAGGGTGCCAGACTCTCTTCCTACCGAAAACGACACCTTTCTTCTTAACGGACGTACCGAACAGTACTTAGGCCAACAGAGCATAGCAGATTTGCTGGCTAAGCACGATGCTGCAGGCCCAGGTGTGGCGGTAGAGCTAAACCAACAAGTGGTACGGCACGCTGATCATGCTAAAACACGGATTGAAATTGGTGACCAAATAGAAATAGTGCGGCTTGTAGGGGGGGGCTAAACTAGTGTCAATCATGTCTGATTCATCTCCAATAGCTGCTGACGAAGCCCTAATCTTGGGCGAATTTAGTTTCACCTCGCGTTTGTTTCTAGGTACCGGTAAGTACGCGACATATACGCAAATGCGCGAAGCACTTGATATCTCAGGCACCGAGTGCGTAACTGTTGCTGTACGCCGTATCCCCGAAAACGAGCCAGCTGGCGAGCGCTTTCTCGACTACCTCGACTTGAACCGCTATACGATTCTACCGAATACGGCAGGGTGTTTTGATGCCGAAAGCGCTATTCGTACTTCGCGTTTAGCGCGCGAAATGCTCGACACTAATTTGATTAAACTCGAGGTCTTAGGCGATCAGAAGACGCTTTTGCCCGACCCTGTAGATACGCTAAAGGCTACTGAAGTCCTTGTATCAGAAGGTTTTACGGTTTTAGTGTACACCTCCGATGACGTGATGCAGGCCAGGCGTCTGCAAGAAGCTGGTGCCACGGCGGTCATGCCCGCCGGCTCGCCCATTGGTAGCGGTCAAGGGATACTTAACCCTCTTAATCTGCAGCTCATCCTAGAGCAAGCCACTGTACCTATTATCGTAGACGCCGGCGTCGGCCAATCTTCGGATGTGGCCATTGCAATGGAACTCGGTGCAGCGGGGGTTTTAATGAACACTGCTGTTGCTGCCGCCGACGATCCACTACGCATGGCGCGCGCTGTTAACTATGCCTGTCGTGCTGGCCGAGATTCTTATCTCGCCGGACGCATGGATAAGCGTATGTGTGCTTCCGCCTCTTCTCCGAAATCTGGTTTGATTGCGAACTAATGGGTGACTCCCAATTCCCTACTCCGCGCGCAGGATTGATGCGGCGTGTCGCAAGCGGTGCCTTTATTGCTGAAGGTGCCATTGTTACCGGCGATGTTGATTTAGCACAAGATGTTAGCATTTGGTTCGGTGTCATCATTCGTGGCGACGACGCCCTCATTACTATCGGAGCGCGCACTAATGTTCAGGACGGCACCGTCATTCATTGTGATACGGGTGTCGACCAAACGATTGGCAAAGACTGCACCATCGGGCATCGCGCTGTTTTACATGGCGCAAAAATTGGCGACGGCGTTTTAGTCGGCATGTCGGCAACCATACTTGGTGGTGCCATCATTGGTGACGGCGCAGTGATTGCCGCCGGTTGCGTAGTGCGTCAAGGCTTCGAGGTGCCAGCCAACACTTTAGTCGCCGGAGTTCCAGCGAAAATAATCCGCGAAGTTTCTGATGCCGAACGTGCTTTCATGGCACATTCTGTACCACATTATATCGAAACAGCTAAAAGTTACCTTGGCTAGTAACAGTCTTGTAACGGCTCTAAATGAGCAATTTAAGCGCCATGAGGGTATGGCGGTTGCGATTTCTGGCGGCGTCGATTCTTCTGTATTATTGGCTGCCGCTTGTGAATATTTTGGTGCAGAAAACTGTTTAGCAATTATTGCTGTGAGTCCTTCGCTTGCGTCGCGCGAGTTAGAGGATGCGAAAAACATATGTGTTGCATTGCAAGTAGAGTTAGTCGAATTGCAAACCAATGAGATAGATAATGAGCGGTATGTCGCAAACAGTGGCGACCGTTGTTTTTGGTGCAAGCAAGAATTATTCACTTTCGCTGTACCTGTTGCAGCACAACATCATTTACCTTTAGCCTATGGCGAAAATTACGATGACCTTCAGCATGATCGTCCTGGTAGACGCAGCGCAGAATCTTTTAATATTTTGGCTCCATTACGCGACGCTAAATTTACTAAAGAAGACGTCCGCGAGTATGCACGAATGCTGAATTTGAGTGTTGCTGAAAAACCAGCCGCGCCGTGCTTGGCATCGCGCATCGCAGTGGGGCAGCCGGTTAGCCTCGAGTCACTCGAAGTAGTGGCGCAGATTGAAGATCAATTGCGCATCGCCGGTTATCAAATTTTTAGAGTGCGCATCGTTGGTGAAAAGCAACTCGCTTTTGAGTTCTCCGACGTCGAACTCTCGCGGGCAACGGCAGCGATTGAGGTTCTCAAGCAGTTGGCTGTTAGCAACGGCTATGTATCGCATGGCGTTAGCGCCTACCGCAGCGGTTCGGTAGCCTGACGGTGATACTTGATCAGTAAACGCCGGTAACGCAATGGCATGTCACTAGGGTTGCTGTGCTGCAACGCTTGTTCGAGTCGCGGTGGAAGCTGTCCCCAGTCGCCAAATTGTTGCTGCTTCTGAAAAATCGACTTAGGCGGGGTGCGTTGGCCTGTTCCGTTAATATCTTCAGGGCCTTTATCGTTTTCCTGCGGCTGCAATTGCTGCGGGTCTCCGCTTTGCGGCTTATCAGGCTTTGGTGAACTGCTAGATGGCGAAGAAGAAGATGATGAGGACGGGGCTTCCGGTAACAGCGCCAGCAATTCTTCCATTGATTCTGCAAGCTGCTTAGACATAGCTAAAACATCTACAACACTGCTCTCGTTTGTAGCAGCATCCGCTACCTGCTGCAATTGCTCGTTGACTTGCGCAAACTCGTTTGACACCTGGCTTATTTTTAGAGCAACTTCGTCAAGCTCTTTAGGCACTTCTTCTTGACAAGCTAGAAGTAGGATTAGGCTGTAGTAAATCATATTTCTTCTGTTTGGTTTTTATCGTTTGCACCTTGCAGGCGGCGAATCATGGATTCATATTGCAATTGTAAATCAGCTTGTCGTTGAACCAACTTTTTGAATGCGTCACTGCTGGTGTCGTCACTAAGTCTTTGAATGCGTCGCGATAAATCAATCTGCATTCGCTTGAGTAGTTGCAGCTCGACAGTGAATTGCACTAGAGGTCTCTCGTCCTCATCTCCGGGCTGGCCGTCTTCTGGCTCTCCTTCTTCCTTTTTACGTTCGCGCTCGCGTTCGGTGATGATAACGTCTAATAACTCTTGCCATGAGTCAATGAGGCTAGCGCTTAATTCGAGAGAACTCTCTGCTAAATTAGCGGGTGTTAGAGCCAAGCTGTCGCCCAGCAACTGATGGTCTTCCATCAAGGCTAGGATGTAAAATGGAAAACTATCGGCACCAGCCTGAGATATTTCTAGCAATAAGTCGTCGGCGCGCAACGAAATTTGTTGCTGCGCCGTGCTAATTTTTTTCAGTTTAATGCGTGAGCTGCGGGGGAGCTCGTCTGCTCGCGAAGATTGATCAAGGGAAATCTCTTTTAACTGAGCGTGATGATGCTGCTGCTCGTAAAGAATGTCCGTTATTGCTTGCTCAACATTAAGTAGCGCCTCTTGCTTTTTCTGCGACTCGTTTTCCTGTTGCTGTTCCTGAACTTCTTGCTCGGCCTTTTGCAACTCTTCAATGGCTTGCTCTTGACTTTCTTCGGCTTCTTGCAAGTCACCTTGCTCCATTTGCTCAGACGCTTGTTGCTGCTGTTGCTGCGCATCTTCTGATTCTTCAGACTTGATACCTTGTTGTTGCTGTTGCTCGTTAAACGCTTCAGTCTGGTCTGCAAGCTGCTGTTGCAGCTCTTGTAATTCTTGCAGTTCTTGTGCGTCTTCCGCAGATAACTCACTACCCTCCTCGCTCTGATCGGCCTTTTGTAGCTCTTGTGATTCTTGAAATTCTTGCAGTGCTTGCTGCAAGGCTTGCTGCTGCTCGATCATTTCTTGCAGCTGTTGCTGACGCTCTTCGAGAATCTTAGCCTGCTTTTCGGCTTGGACTTCGGCTTTACTGTTCAGCAACATATCGAGTAATAGTTGTAGCTGCTCAAGCAATAAAGCCTGTGAGTTAAGCGCCGAAGCATTACGTTGTTGCTGTAGTTGTTGCGAAACCTTTTGAATCGCCAATACTAAATCACCCACCCCGGTGGCATCATTCATATAACCGTGTACAGCGGCTAGCGTGTCGGCCAATTCAATATTGCCTTGCTCACGCTCGCTACCCTCGAGGTCTACTAATAGCTTGTTAAGGCGTCGTAATTGATCGGCTACTTGCTGCTGTTCAATCGCTAGACGCTGTTGCTGTTGTGCCACTGCTGCACTACCAAACAGTAATAAAAAACTTAAGACGGCAACAATTCTCATAGGGCGACCTCTTGCGTACGCAGATAAAGGCCACGCTGGCGTTCGATAAGTTGGCGGAGTAAATTCACAGCAGATTGGTAGTCTTCCCATGATACTACAGTTTCTAGGATGACATCTATTTCGTCGCGTAATTTGACGAAAAGCCCCTGCAATTCGTCGCCATTGCTTAATGCCGTTTCTAAAGCATTACCATGAATGTTGTAAGCGCTAACCAAGGCATTTGCTAATTGCCATAGGTCACTGCTGCGTCCGATAAGGGCACTAGCATTATTGCTAGCAATGACTTCGACAACCTGTCCAGCACCGCTTTGGGTGTTTAGTAATGATTGCAGCGCTTCAAGCGTCGCAGGGGGATTGTCATCAATCTTGCTAAAGAGGCGCTCTGTTAACAGCCATTCGCTTTGCTCAATAGAATTAGTGAGTGCGTCGAGAATGCGTCGCACCTCGAAATTTGAGGCGCGGGTTTCTAGTTTTGCAAACACGTCTAATTTGTCGCGCATCTGCTCGAGGCCGCGACGCAGCTTTTGGACCTCGTTGGATAGATAGAGCTCGGCTCCATTGATATCTTGCACGTAATAGTTAACCGAGCGCAAGCTCGCCTGATTCGGGCTAGGCTGCTGATTGTCTTCTACAATCACTTCTATAAAATGATTATTAGCGTTGAGGTCGTCGTTGTTGAAGGCAGGTACCTCTAGATTCCAGAAGCGTTGCGCTGTTAAACCATTCAATGCTTCGGCTGTTAATTCTTCGTCGCCTTTGTCTAGCAAACGTAAATGATTAAGTGCGAAATCGTCACTAAGGCGTAAGGCTAGCGGCATCATTCCGCCGGCTACGGCATGAAAGTTACGCTGCGGGTACATCACTTCAATCTGTGGTGCTACATCGGCGTAAACGCGCCAACTAAGGTGGCGCGGGTAATAACTACTAAAGCCATCCGCGTTTTTAATTTGGATGGTTAAGGCATCACTTTCTAGGGCGTGGATGGTGGTGCGATAAGCACCGCTACCGTCGTCAATTAAGTCGATGGCAAGCTCGGAGTCTAGGCTAAGCGTTACATCACTTGTACCATCACTGACTTTAAAGCTAATGTCGATCAAAGCATCGGTAATCACACGTAACTCTTGCGCCTCAGATATTTCGGCAGCTAACATGGTATAGGCCGGAGACGTTACTGCTACTTGCCAATCATTGAGCAGCGGAGCTTCGCCGACGACTACGCTTAAGCTCGAAGAATCGCTGCGATGGTCGCCGCCACTTAAACTAAAAACAGTATCGCTCGCAAGTGGCGGAAGATTGTAAACGAAATCGCCACCTCCTAATGGAGTCATGGCATGACTTCGACTTAGGCCATGCAGAACAATGCGTTCGGGTAAATCACCTATAGCGCGTACTTGCAAGACGAGATTACCAGGGTCGCTGGTATGCAAAACTAAGTGCTTTGGACTGGTTGAGCTTATTAAGTTTTGATTAGGATCTAGTTGATCAATCACAAAGACTAACTCTGTATTTGCCGGCCAGGCAATGTCGGCTCCGGACATGCGCTGCCAGAAAATTGCATTGAGCTGCGGGAAATAGTTAGCACATGCTAGTAGTGCCACGCAGCTAGTCACTGCGCTGCAAAACATATAGGCTGGGGTACTTAGCTTGTAAATTTTTTGTGGTGCCAAATCGTGGCAGTCCGCAACTGTTTGCTCTATCAGAGCTTCGATAAAACTACCCGCAGCCACTTGCTGTGTGCCAGCTAATTCAACGCTAGAACTGAGGCGGTCGTCGAGCTCAAAGTGCCGCTCGATAATTGCGGCTAGCTGTGCCGAATTTGGACGGTGGCGCAGGGGGCGTAATACCCAGCGGTTTAGTAAATAAAGACTACCTAATACTGCTGCAACGCTGTGCACTATGCGCACCGTCGACGGTGGCTGCAATAAATAATCGAAGGCCACCGAAATAATAACGATTGCGCATAGCGCTAATAGCAACAGACCTACTCCGCGAAATACGCGTACCGCAAGCATCCGGCGCTGCAAACGTTGCAGACACTTTTGGATTGCTGGAGGTAGATTTGTGGTCATCGTTGGAAGATAGGCAGATATTCTTTAGGGATTTGCAGAATCAGGCAGGCGGTCGCAGTGCCATAGGTGCTTCCGGGCCCCACGGTATTTGGCCACGAACCGTCAGCGTTTTGCATTTGCAGCAACTCGCCTTGAATAAGCCTTAAGTAGTTGCGGTAACGTTCGCCACCCGCCATGTGGAAAGCCTGTATCGCATAATAGTGTCCATAATAAAAATAGTAATGGCCACCCACGGAGTTGCCATAACGATAGTTAAATGATGAAACCTGTTGTTCAAGGCGTTGCAAACCGCGTTCGATATCGGCGTCAGCATAAACTCCGGCGCCGTGCAAAATGGTAATGCCGGCGGCTGTTAACGGAAAGGATGCTCGCGAGCGCAGGTTCGGTTGATAGCGAAAATCTCCGGGGCGTGAATCGCGGTAAAAGCTCCAGGAGGGATCGTCGTTGCGAATGGCTGAATTACGCACATAAGCAACCGCAGCATCAATCGTAGAGATGGGTACCTGAATGCCAATATTGTGCGCGGAACGTAATGCTAATACCTGACATGCGGCGACGGACATATCGCTGTCGGCAACATGCGGCTGGTAACGCCATCCACCGCTACCATTTTGGCTAGCAACAATTAAGTTGACGGCACGTTGCAGAGCAGGGCGCACTTCATCTTGCGCCGTCATGCCATACACCTCAGCTAAAAACAAGGTGGCGAAGGCGTGCGAATACAGTCGCGTTTCGTTGTGGCTAATGTAGCCGTCTTGCTGAACTTGCTTCAATATAAAGCTCACGGCCTTTTCTACTACTTCGCCGTACTTTCCGCGTTGCGGTAGGTGGCCGCCAGCTAAAAAAGCCATTCCGGCTAGGGCTGTTACGCCAACATGGCTGACGTGTGATTGCCAAACTTTGTAATTACTATCGAGCTTATAGCCAACATCAGCTGCCCACGAGCCGTCAGCGAGTTGCGCATTGGCGAGCACTTCGAGTCCACGGTCGGCGGCTTCAAGAGCTGGCGATGCCGTTATTTGCAGTAAGATGATTGTAAGGATGGACATTATTTGCCTTGAAATAGAAAATAGCTGTTGCGGCCGCCGACTACAACTTGGTTGTCGAGTAAAAAGATGTTTGGGTTCGCGTGATTAAGCGGTGGCCATTTTACGGTGTGATGGTCAACGACTGTCCCGTCACTATTCAGTAGCACCACATGCAAGAGTAGGCGCCCGCTCGCGTTGTCTTGAGAATTAAATGCCAAGATAACACCATCGGCTGTTGCGATGGCATTGAAAGAGCGTTTAATGCATTGTAAAAAATCAAGTTCGTCAAAGATAATGCTGCTCTCAGAGATTGACGGGCCTGACACTAAAACTTTTGGCTTGCCGTCAGCCGTAGCCTCGACGCTAAGGCTGACTTCGGTATTAGCGGTAGCGCCGATCTTTGCTAATGCTTGCTGCTTACTAATCGATGTGACCTCTTGGCGGTGTAGTAAGTCGATTGCGGTAACCACTTCCGAGTTTTCGGTTAAGTAGAGGGCAGTGCTTCCTGCGACTGAGAGCTCATTTTTGAAACTGCGCTCTTGCTCAACTTGCTGATGCCACAATAGGCGCCCACTACGTGGTTCAAAGAGTGCCAAGCCCGTGCCGTTAAGTTTAAAAGTGCTGTGCAGCACGAGATCACCAACCACTAGTGGACTACCAAAAGGCGAGAGCTCTACACCAAGTTCGGTGATGTGGTAATTGCCATTGTTATCGAAATAGATACACAGGCCTGCGGCAAAGATTACGCAGCCATCCCGCAAAGCTACGCATTTGTTACTGAGCGAGTTCAAGTGTAAGCCGGAGTCGAACGGCCTGATGTTATATGTTCTGCCCTCTCGTACTAATATCAATGTGCGCTGACTTTGAAATAATAGGTTGCCGCTGTTTCCGGAAAAGGCGTGCAATAAGGTGTAGTGCCACGGTAAAGAGTTACCTTCGGCATTCGCTAGCCGACGATAAGACGGCACAGTTATTCGCTCGTTTAGTATTTCACTATGCGCAGTAAACCCAGTGCTGGCAAATTTATGAGCGATAGCATAAAGAACAGCGGTATGCTCAACAAATAATTGCTCCTCGTTGAATTTCTTTAACAACCACAGGTCGAGTTGTTTTTGATTATCTTTAATCTCGAACAACTCGCTTAACCACTGTTCTAATAATTCGTTTTGAGCGTCTAGGTAAAGAGTCAGCAAAGAGGCCCAGTCGCCAGATATTTTAGCGATCAATGCTGCGGCCGGCACACTAGAACGGTTGAGCAATAGGGCAGAGCGTTGCGGATCATCGAGCAAAGACTGCGAGACACGCTGCTGCGCTTCGCAGAGTAAAACCGTAGCTTGCCATGCTATCTCATCGTCAAAAGAATTTTGCAAACCTTTTAGCGTGGTAATAGCTGGCGCTTTAGCCTCGCGTAATAGGTTGCAGCGTGCCATCACTAATTTAGCGAGTTCTTTGTCGCGCACACTTAAAGAATCGATTAGTTGCGCAGTTCTTGCATAGATGGACTGCGTCAATGAAAGGTCACTATCACTAACTTGCATTAAGTAATTAAGGTCGCGTCGCGTGATGTCGCTGTGATCTTGCTCTAAGACCGACTTAAACGAATCGCTGCGGTAACAGCTCAGTCCGCCGCGTGTTAAGAAATACAGCGCGCCATCATTAAGTTGAATGGGACTGCGGGCCAGTAAAGAGGAATCTCCCCAAGCAACTATTTCCTGCACCTTATCTAAATCATCAATCGGCGCCGCCACCACTCCATTCTCATGGGGCATCCATGCAAAGCGCTCGCTAAGTCGCGAACTTATCAGGTTCTCATTGCTGTAGCCGCTATAACGATAGAGCTGCGGCGAAGTGCGGACGAATTGTGGGTCACGTAAGCTTAATTGCTGTACTAGATTGCCACTAGTCGTTAGATATTCTCCGTCAAAACCGATTATGAAACGCATGCGATCTTGCGCCGCATAGCTGGCAAGGGTCTTGCCACTGTTCGCATCAACGACTAGTAAGAGTCTCGAATCAATGGGCGCAATGGCTAATTGGTCGCCATGCAATATAATGGAATTGTTGCTGAAGCTATAGACGCGTTGACTCACACGACCGTCTTGATGTAAAACCACTTTTGTGCGCGGGTAAGTGCGTGTCCACTTGGTAATGCCGGTGCGCGCCTCGATACAGCTTAGGGTTCCGAGTTGCGATAAAACCCAAACCTGCTCACCGTTGCTTACCGGCGCCGGCATTGCAACTTCGGTTAGCAAATTTCCGAAGAGATTAGTTTGCATCGCACCACTAGCTAGAAAAGTTTTGTAAAGTTGTTTTCCGCTGTATAGCTCGTAACAAATCAAAGAGACATCGACATTGCCGCCAGCATCGTAAACCGGTACAAAAACACGTCCTGCACTTACATGAGGTGGTCCGCATGTTATGTCAGTCGTAAGAGCATTCGGTGTGCCGTCGGTGTGTAGCGTCTGCTTCCAGAGCAAATCACCGCTGAGCGCATCAAAGGCGTATAGTCGACGCAACGGGGTCATGTGACGGATGTCGATACCGCGATATTTATCGCTACGTCCGACAGCTTGTGCTTGATGAATATTGACGAGTAGCACACCATCGCTAAGCACCGGTTGCAAAATAGTGAATTGCGATTGTGCCGCATGCATCTCCGAATCTGAATTCTCGTTGATGTCATGCCATTGGCTATTATCGAATTCCCAGCGCGTGGAACCCGTCATCGCATCGAGTGCTACTACATCGTGGCCATTGGTAGCATAAACCATGCCATTGCCAAAGGCTAAACGATGCGCATTGAATTTTAGAGGCAGCCTGTCAGCGAAGTCGAACTTCCAGGAAAACTGCATGCCATCACGCATCACAATAGGTCGCCGTGGTGGCGGCGCGTCATCGTACATTTCATGAAAATTGCGATCGCGGTATGCGCTATTCAGAGCTTCAGCAGCAGAGTCGGCAGCAGCTAAGCCAGCGTAATGCAATACATCTTGCTCGAGGCGCGAAATATTTAATGGGCGCGAATCATTTGCTACAACTGCCGCAGCTTCTAGTTGGTAGTTATTGCGATACCACGTCGCTGCCTCTGCAGGTAGATGGCGCAATAAATCTGCAGCTAAACTAGCTATGCCAACATATATTTCTGCGGATTGCTGGCGCACTGCTGAAGGTGGGCAAGAGACTAGCTCGTGCAACAACGGGATGGCCTCTGCCCAGCGCTGCTGATTTAGATATTCTTGCGCATCATTTAGCTGAGTGCTTAAATCTTGGCGCAATGGCACCGAAATCCCTTCGAGTGGCGGACCAAAGGTTTGCTGGCCGAGTGCCGCCATGACTAAACTTGTTAGTGCCGCACCTAGCATTTGTTATTCCTCTTGCGGAGTAGCCATTCAGCAACAATGGCGCTGAAGAACAAAGCAAATATCCACCACGGTTTTACGAATGAAAACTGCTCGTCGACTATTTTGACAATCGGTTGAGCGCCTTGAAGATCTAGCAATGCTTCTTCGGCATTGTCAGTGGTGTAGTATTTCCCGCTTGTGCTAGTTGCTAGATTCTGTAAGGCAGCGCTATTTAGCGTAAGATCGGCCATCTCTTTTGAAGTAAGTACTACTCGCAAGTTTAAACGCGCGCTAACAGCGGATTGCGCCTCTGAGTTTTCAGTGATGTATAACTTGAGGTCGCCGAGCTGGTCGGCATGATAGGTTGCCCGGTAGCTGACCTCATCTGCACTAGCATTAAGGCGCAGGCTTAAGACCTGTTCACCGGCGCTATTAAATAACGGAATGCCGTCATCATAAATAATAGGTTGATAGCCACTATCAAGAATGCGAGCTTCGATGATCACATTATCATTTAACTCGACGATGCTGCGCTCGGACTCGAGTCGGATGCGTCCACGATTGTTGTGTAGTCGGGCAGAGGCAAGATAACGTAGTGATGCACGCCAGAAGCTTTGCACGTATTTTTCGCCAGCCGGAAACCGCCAGCGCCATGTTTCGTCCGTTCCGAAAAAGGCAACGCGTCCTGAAGGTACGTTGTGTGATGCGGCTATAACTAATGGCCCAAATTCATTTTCGCGCTCGGCATCGACCAACCATGCTTGCGCACCGTTCTTTAGTTTTTGACTTGGGAACATCCACCATAAAGGGGTAGCGTTCTGCCATAGCGCCGTGTTCTCTTGCAGGTTTGCATTGAGTAAACTTGCCGGGTGTGGATGTTGCAAGTCAGCCGGTTGCGGGCGAAATGCGCTATTCAGTGGCTGCGCATTTGGGTCAATGATTACCGGCAACATCTTTCCGACTGCGGTCTCTAAGTATTGCAGCGGGTTGTGCTGCGGTCCGGCCAACATCAGTAAGCCTCCACCGCGTTCTACAAACTTTGCAACGCTATTGATGAAGTCTTGCGACGCCAACGGGTCGTAACTTATTTTATAAGGACTCACGTCGCCAAGAATGATGACATCGTAGTTGTCGAGTAGTGTTTCGACATCGGTAGGGATACTCTCTAAACTCGGCAGCGCGGTCGAATGTTCTTGCTCGAACTGACGATCGGCTTCGGTCAGCCAACACTGCACTTCGATATCGTTCGTCGCACGAATTAAGCGTTCTTTTAAGAAGCGGTATTCCCAGCGCGGCTTACCCTCGACATACAGCACCCGCACTTTGGTGTTGAGCACCTCGAGGTTAAAGCGAATAACATTATTGCTAAGGTTGACTTCGCCGATAGCCGGCTTAACTTTAGCCGTTAAACTATAGTTGCCTGCTTGAGTGAAAGTAGCCGACAGCACTAGCTGCACACCTTCGGCATTTGGCTGCTGCACGATACGCGTGTCGAGCAAGTTGCCTTGCTGATCGCGTAATTCAATATCGGCAGCCGCGATTTGCGTAGCACTATGTGCCTTTAAACGCAGAGTAAACAATGCAACATCGCCACTTAATACTTGTTGCGCAGATTGCAACTGCTCAAGCACTAAGTCGGGCACACTGTTATCGGTGCCAACGCCGATACTGCTAATGCGCATGCGTTTTTGCGCTAACACACTTGCCGCTTGCGCTAAAGAGCGCCCGTCGTTGCTGCGGCCATCACTGATTAATAATATGTCAGGTAGACGACGTCCGCGGTATTCTGCTTCGAGCTTTAACAGGGATTCGCCAATAGCCGACACTGAGGACGGCGCGCCAACTTCGGCATCGCGCTGACTTAAAGAGAGGGTGTCTCCGGCTTGATAATATTTGACCGAGTAGCGTGACTCGAGTGTGTCTAGAACTTCGCTAGCCATGAAGTTTGCCGCCCACTGGCTGCGACTGCCAGCGCTGGTGTCATTATGCGACATTGATGTACTGCCGTCGATCACTACGGCTAACGGCGCCGGTTCGCTGATAGTACTGCGTTGGTTGATGCGCGGCTGCATGAGCAACGCACAAACGAGTACTAGGCATAGCATGCGTAATGCGGCGCAAGTGATTGCCCAGCGGCGAGGTCTTTCTGGCGAATAGTTCTTAATCGCTTTCCAGTAAGGCAACAAAGACAAGCCTAATAATGCCGGGAAAATAAGTAATACGATCACCCATGCCTGTGGCGCATTTATGAAGACTAAACTGCTGTTCATACGGCCCTCCGTCGGTCAATGAAGTGGCAAAGCAGAGATTCGCTAACTAGGCAACATAGCAGTGCGAGTAATAATATTTCGCCGAGTGTAGATTCTGTTTCGAGTTGTTGCTCGACATCATTATTTGCAGCTGCTGAACTATTATTCAGTGGTAATTCACTTGTATCTAAACTACGTAAGTCACTTTCCGTAACCAGTGCATGCACGCCAACAGTATGCGCGTCAACAAGGTAAGCGCCTAATTCATTCAGCGGGACTCTTGCCGAGCTCGCCAAAGTGTTGCCATTAGGCGCGACTAACTTCTTAGGCTGAGCTAATTCTAGAGTTTGGCCCACGCTTAATTTGCTAGGAATACGTGGCTGCGGTGCTAAAGACAACAGCAAATCGTAAATAAGTGCCATGGTGCCTCCGGGCACTTCGGGCATGCGATTGTACTTTGCATAGGGCACAGCTGCCAAAACAGCAACGCGTCCACGCTGATGCTCGAAGTCAACTAATGCCTGAGAACGGTAATCGTCACCTTGTGCTACAAAGCTTAAAACTTGTTGTACTTTGTCGCCGCCAATATCAACTTGACGGAATTTGCGATGGGGTACCTCGGTGAGCAACGCTTGCCACTGCGGATCTGTAAACAGTTCAAGCGCAGGATGACTTGCCTGATCGATATCGAGTAGGGCATCACGTTGCTGGACGGCGCCGATATTAAAGGTGTCGATGCCTAGCTCGAGCATTAGTTGCTGCAGAGTCGCGTTGTTGCTTTGCGGGCCGACTAACACTAATAATCCGCCGCCATCTGCAACGAAGTCGGCTATTAATTTTACTTTTGCAGTAGGCAGCGAACTTAAGTCGGACAAGATTAACAATTGCGCTGTGGACAGCACGCGACTGCTAAGTTGATGTGGCCCCAATAAAACAGGCCGCAGTGGCGCTTCGTCTCCGAGGTTTAAGTAGCCGTAAAAGTTGGCACTAACGTCGCCGTTGTTAAAGTCGCTACTGTTGCTACACAAAATAGTGTTGAGCTCGCTGACCACTTCGAAGCCTAGACTTTGTTGGTCGTCGGCACTCAGACCATCGGCGCTAATTTTCGCAGTTATTCGGCGCGGACCAAATTGAGTCGGGCTAAACACATGCTGGAAATTAACATTGCCGCGAGCCAAGACATCGAGTTGCTGTTCAGCAATGATCTTGTCATCGAGTAACAATTGCAGCAAGCGCTGCTGGGGTTGACTAGTGTAATTATGTACTTGGCAGCTAAAGCTTAGACTTTCGCCTTTCACCACAATCTCTTTAGAGAGATCAGCACCTATTACAGCTAGGTTTGCAGTATGCCCCGTGCTGACGTTTTGATAATTAATCTGCACTTCAAGAGTACTGAAAAGATCCATTGCGCGCACTGCTGCTGACCCGCTAAACCATTCGTTGCTCTGGAAATCGCTGAGAATAGTTAACCGAATTTCACTACCTGTCATAGCCAGCTCGGCAATAGCATCAAAAGACATTTGTAAAGCATCTTGCCACGCTGCATTAGCGTTTTCGGCTTTATCAGTGCTACCAGTAGCCAACAAACATGCGTAAGGGTTGCCAATAGCCAGAGTTTGCGCGCGTTGACCCGCAATAATTAACGCGCCGCGGTCGCGCGTGTCTTGGAGCTCGCTAAATATATTGCGTGCACTGTTACGCGCGCTCTCAAAAGCTGTCGTATCGCCAACAAATTGCTGCATTGACATGGAACCATCAATAATCACCACTTCGAGTTGTGGAGCCTGTGCGGTCACAAGTAATTGGGTGTCGGTATTCGGACGCGCCAAAGCAAAAATAACTAGCAAGACTGCGAGGGTGCGCAGTATCAGCAACAGCAAATCTTGCAATAACACACGTCGGCGCGTGCGCTGAATGGCATTGCGTAGAAACTCTGTTGCAGCGAACTTTACGGTTACATAGCGCTGTCGCTGCAGTAGATGAATGATTATGGGTATTGCAGCCAGCGGCAGCATCCATAAGAAAGAGCTGAATGAAAAAATCATCGGCCCCTACGTGCTAATTTAGAGTCGCGGCCAGCTAACACGCTTAAGATGTTTTCCTCTACACTCAAATCGCTGCGTAAGCGACGGAAGGTGCAGCCGAGTGCGCGCATGCCTTGGCGTAGCTGTTGCGCATGGGTAGAGAATTCTTGGCGATAGGCTTCGGCAATTGCCAAAGGGTCGGCTTTTAGTAACAAATTGTCTTCGAGGCCTTCGAATTGACTTAAGTCGGTGAACGGAAAATCAATTTCATCGGCATCGAGAACCCGTAAAGCCCACAAGTCGTGACGCTGGCTACTAAAGGCGCGCGCACTGCGAATAGCAGATTCTGAGTTGTCGAGGAAATCACTGAGCCAAATGACAACACTGCGCTGACTTAAGTGTTGACTGAAATTAAGTATCGACTCATTGCTGTCAAACTCGCCATCGGCTTCGACACGCGCTAGAGTCTCGCATAAAGCTTGCCATTGCGACATGCCGCGTGCAGCGGGTAATGCTAACTCAGTACCATTCGTGGTTTGTACGGCTAAAGCAAAACTATCATTTTGCTGACAGGCAATGCGTGCCAATGCAGCGATGACGTAAGTGGCATACTCAAGTTTCGATAAATCGCGCCCGTATGCCATAGACTGCGAGGCATCCAGTACGAAGTAAACATTTAAGTTAGTCTCTTCTTCGTACTCGCGCAAAATGTTGCGATCGCTGCGTGCCATGATGCGCCAATCAAGATGGCGCACGTCATCGCCCGCTACGTATTCACGATGCTGCGCAAAAGTGCTACTAATGCCACGCAGCGATGAACGGTGCATGCCTTTCTGCATTCCGTCAACGGCAACCTGTGCCCGTAACCGCAAGCGCTTGAGCCGCGCTAGCAGTTGCGCATCATCCACCAAACTTTTTTTAGCCATCGAAACGAGTCGAGTGAGCTGTAGTAAAGTCGATTAATTGTTCAATGATGCTATCCGTTATGATGCCTTCTGATTCTGCAGCAAAGTTAAGCGCTATGCGATGGCGCAATGCCGGCTTAGCGATAGACCTAATGTCGTCAATGCTCGCATGGTTTTTACCATTCAATAAAGCCTTAGCTTTGGCCGCCATGACTAAAGCCTGCGAGGCACGTGGACCTGCTCCCCAAGTAACATTTGTGTTAATGAAATCTGGAGCATCTTCTCCGGGACGACTGTTGCGTGCTATAGCCACGGCATAGTCGAGCACGCTGTCGGCAATAGGTATGCTCTTAACCAGCTCCTGCAGCTTTAGTAATTCTTCGCCAGTTAAAACTTTTTCAATCACCGCCTTAACTTCGCCAGTGGTGCGTCGCAAAATCTCTGCTTCTTCGTCAGCAGTCGGGTAATCTACTTTTATGAAAAACAGAAAACGATCAAGAGCCGCCTCGGGCAAAGGGTAGGTTCCTTCTTGCTCGATGGGGTTTTGAGTGGCCAACACAAAGAATGGCTTGGGCAGGCTCATTGTCTTGCCACCGGCCGTAACCTGATACTCTTGCATCGCTTCGAGTAAAGCCGCCTGCGTTTTAGGTGGGGTACGATTGATCTCGTCGGCTAGTACAATATTACTGAATAGCGGGCCAGGCATGAATTTAAAATTACGCTCGCCAGTACTCGCATCAGAATGCAACACTTCGGCGCCAGTAATATCAGCAGGCATCAAGTCTGGAGTAAATTGGATGCGGTTGAAGTTCAAGTCTACTGCCTCAGCGAAACTGCGCACGAGTAAGGTTTTCGCCAAACCAGGAACGCCGACCAAGATCGCATGACCTTGCGCAGCAATCGCAATGCAAAGCTGTTCAACGACTTCGTTTTGTCCGACGATGACTTGTCCGATTTGCGCGCTTAATTTTTGGTAGGCTGCCGCGAATTTCGCCGCTGCCTGTTGTTGGGAACTTGGGATGTCAGTCATTATTCTGTATACGGTCTTGCATAGACCTTTGTTCGTTAATCTTTTCTACGGCATCAGGATCTTTACCCAAATAGTCAAGTCGAAGCTGCGACTCTTTAAGGAGCTGCTCAGAGATGTGTGCCTGCTGTTGTTCTATTTTCTCTTGTTCGCGTACCTGAATGAGGCTCACGGCTTTAGGCAATAAGAACATGATTCCGACTAAGATGGTAATTAACCACAGCACACCATCGGTGAACAGGGCCTTACGTCGGATTTGTTTGTTTGTCACTGCGCTTAAAGCGGCATAGCGTTGCCGTAACGGGCAGAATTACCGAGCCATTCTTCGATGCGTAACAATTGGTTGTATTTGGCTACACGGTCGGATCGACAGGGCGCGCCAGTCTTGATTTGACCCGCACCAACAGCTACTGCCAGGTCGGCGATAGTGGTGTCTTCGGTCTCTCCTGAGCGGTGTGAAATGACCGCGGTGAATCCGGCTTCGTAAGCAACATCGATTGCGCGCATCGTTTCAGTTAAAGTGCCAATTTGATTTAACTTAATTAAAATCGAGTTGGCTTGACCACCATCGATTCCGCGTAATAGGCGCGTCGGGTTCGTCACAAACAAGTCGTCGCCAACTAATTGTATGTCGTCACCTAACTCGTCGGTTAGCGTGCGCCATCCATCCCAATCGTCTTCGTCGAGACCGTCTTCAATAGACACAATCGGGTACTGTGCGCACCACGATTTATACATGTCAATCATTTGCTCAGCAGACATCGCCTTCTTTTCAAAAGTGTAAACACCATCTTTATGGAATTCAGCAGCGGCAACGTCGATAGTAATAGCCATTTGCTTTGGACCCACTTTGAGCCCGGTATTTTCGACGGCCTCAATTAACAAATCGATAGCTGCTTGATTCGAGCTAAGGTCTGGCGCGAAACCTCCTTCGTCGCCAATGGCGGTAGAAAGGCCTTTATCGCGCAATAGTGACTTTAGCGAATGGTAACTTTCTGCACACCAACGTAAGCCGTCGGTGAAGGAGTCGGCTCCCCAGGGCTGAATCATGAATTCTTGAACATCGACGTTGTTGTCGGCATGTTCGCCGCCGTTAAGCACATTCATCATTGGTACGGGCAAGCGATTGGCTGCTGCTCCGCCAAGGTAGCGGAAAAGGGGCAAGCCAGCATCGTCTGCGGCAGCATGTGCCGTAGCTAGCGAAACTCCGAGCAGGGCATTTGCACCAAGCGCGCTTTTGTTATCAGAGCCATCTAGCTCGATCAAAGCACGGTCAACCTCTTCTTGCTCATCGGCACACATGCCGATAAGTGACTTGGCCAGCATATCGTTGACGTTTGCCACAGCTTGACGCACACTTTTACCGTTGTAATTACTATCCCCGTCACGCAGTTCAACAGCTTCGTGCTGTCCAGTTGAAGCGCCGGATGGCACCGCAGCGCGTCCGCTTGCACCAGTTGATAAGTCGACCTCAACTTCTAGAGTTGGATTGCCGCGGGAGTCAAGTATTTGACGACTATGTATTCTGATTATTTCGCTCATGGTTATTCCTTTTTTCAGGGCTTATATCTTAACTTAGACAGCTTGTTGTTACACTATGCCGGAATGTTTAGTTTAACCGACATCGATTATCGTTACGGCTCGCAAATCATCTTCGACGAAGCCTCGTTGAAGGTAGATAATGGCTGGACAGTGGGGCTGATTGGTCCCAATGGTTCAGGCAAAACCACGTTATTTCGCCTGCTCACTGGGCAAGAAACCGAAGAGGCCGGAGTCGTCTCTATGCCGGGCGGAACAAGCATCGGCTACTTCAATCAGAGCGTAGGCGAAATGCACGGCTGTAGTGCGGTTGAACAGGCAGTACGCAACGCCGGACGCGTCGCAGATTTACGCGGAGTATTATCCGACCTCGAACTCGACTTGGCAGATCCTGACAAGTTTGACGATCTTGATCGCATTATGACCCGCTATGCAAAAGTACAAGACGAATTTCAGATTTTAGGCGGTTATGATGTTGAAGCAAGAGCGCGCGAAGTCCTTTCTGGGCTTGGGTTTAGCGAAGAACGCCTTGATGGAGAAGTCGGGGTATTATCGGGTGGATGGAAGATGCGCGTGGCATTAGCTGGCATCCTCATTCAACAGCCTGACTTGCTGCTGCTCGACGAGCCGACCAACCACCTTGATATAGAATCTATTCTGTGGCTCGAGGGTTTTATTCGTGATTACAAGGGCACCGTGGTTATGACTTGTCACGACCATGAATTCATGAACCGTGTTGTCGACCGAATCGTTGAAATTGATCAGGGCAAACTACGTGTGTTCCCTGGCGATTACGATTTCTATCTTGTGCAACGCGAGCTCGAAGATAAGCAGCGTCAAGCAGCTTTTGAGCGTCAGCAGGCACACGTCGAGCGCGAGACAAAGTGGATTGACTCCTTTCGCGCTAAGGCACACTCGGCTTCGCAGGCGCAATCACGCCAGAAGCGTTTGGATAAGCTAGATAAAATTGAGCCTCCGCGTTCACGCCGTCAAAAGTTGGTGTTTAATATTCCTGAGCCACCACGTTCGGGTAACGATATTTTTGTTGCTGAAGAAATCAGTAAAAGCTTTGGCGAGTTGGTGGTCTATTCAAATCTCGACTTGCATGTGCGCCGTCTCGAGCGCTGGGCTTTTCTCGGTGTCAACGGCGCCGGAAAGTCTACGCTACTTAAAATAATGATGGGCGAGTTAGCTGTCGATAGTGGTTTGTGCAAACTGGGTGCCTCACAACGCATCGGTTATTTCGCTCAGCATACCACCGAGCTATTGCATCCTAAGCAAACGGTGTTCGACACCATGGCTTCCGAATTCCCCGGAGAAAGCATCGGTACTTTGCGTAGCTGTTTAGCATGCTTCGGTTTCGATACCAATGATATGGATAAGGTGACTCGCGTATTATCCGGAGGAGAAAAGGCGCGCTTGGTTTTGGCTAGAATGCTGTTTAAGCCACCTAATGTGCTGATTCTCGACGAACCTACAAACCACCTCGATATCGAATCCAAGCAAACCTTGCTTGAGGCTTTGGCTAAATACCAAGGTACGATTATCTTTGTTAGTCACGACCGCCACTTTTTAGAGGCGCTCGCAACTAACGTATTAGAGATAGATCAGGGAGGCGCAAAAACCTATCACGGTGGCTATAAAGAATATGTTTCTTTCACCGGCCATGCGGCCCCCGGAGCTTAATTAGTCTTCTTAGAGACTTTGTTGTTCTTCCAGTCGAAATCGGCTGACATCTTTTTGCCTTGATGTAACCAGATAACAGTACGCACGGGCTTCTTATCGGACAAAGCTTTACGCAAGTCTTGCTGCGACTTTATGTTGTTTCCGCCGATGCTAATGATGGTGTCGCCAGCTTTTATCCCAGCCTGTGCCGCAAGCCCATCTTTGACGACATCGTCAATGCTCATGCCGTCGCCAAGAAAGACACCTAAGGCATGTCTCCGAGGAGCAGGCTTGTCGCTTGCAGCATTTAGAGCTGTACGCGGTAGTGCTTGATCCATGTTTGCGATACGCCATGCGCCACTGGCAATGACACGCGCAGAAGCCAATTGATACGCTGGCACAACCTCGTCAATGGTGTCGTGCTGAGTGTGGTGGATATAGGTGTAGCTGGTGTTGCCGCGTTGTGACCAGAAGAAGCCTGGTACGCCAGCTCTTAAGTAAGAGTCGTGATCACTACCTACGCCGCGGGGCAAGCGCTTTACTTTTTCTAATTGGAAACGTAGATCTTTATCTTCGAGATCGGCAGTGTGCTTAATGAGTGGCGCGAAAACCTCGTTAAAGAGTGGCTCTAGCTCGGGTGTGGCTTGAATGCCAGAACAAGTGTTGGTGCCACCATCGTGTACTAGCACTGCTGAAATGACAGCGTTTTCTTCTGGATGCTGCTCGATGTAGGCTAAAGAACCAAGCAAACCTTGCTCTTCGCCTGACCACAGCATAAAGCGAATGGTGCGGCGTGGCTTTAAGCCAAGTTCATCGATAGTCTTCTTTAAGATACGTGCTGCTTCAAGTGTAGTTGAAGTTCCGGTGCCATTATCTTGAGCTCCGCGCGCGCCGTCCCAAGAATCGATGTGACCGCCGATGATTACAATTTCGTGAGCTAAATCGGTGCCAGGGATCTCGGCAAGTACGTTGTAGAGCGGGATTGGGCCAGCGGTGAAACTTTGCTCGATATCAAATTCGAGCTGCACAGCGACGCCATCTTCAGCCATTTTGTAAATATCACTAAATTGCGTGTGCAGTAGCGTTATTTGGGTTTTGTCGGGCAAGTCGTTGGCATCAATTTTGTAACGGCCACCTGTTCGCAGTAATCCGGACTTGCGAGAAGGTTTAATCACGCCGGCGAAACCTTCGGCAAGGCACATGGCGCCAAAGCGATCGCGTAATTCTTCGCCTTCAGAGTTGTCGAAGCGTGGGGCGTATTTGTTGGTTGAAGCTAGAATCCAGGCATTCCTTAAGCTGCCTTTGAGGGCCAATAACTCTTCTTCGGTTCTAGGCGCCAAAAAGGCTGGGCCAGAAACGTTGCCGTTGGTGCCGGGCATCCATGCATTGGTATTGAATGACAACTCCATCTTACGTGGCAGAGTCATGGAGCCAACACTTAGACGACGATCGAAGCCTACTGGGAAGGTTCCCCATTCTTCGAGGCGTGAGTTGCTCAGCCCATAGGCTGTAAATTTGTCTTGAGCCCAGTTACAGGCTTCAGTCAGGTTTTTGGACGAGGTGAGTCGCGGGCCGATGCCGTTAGATAGTTCGTCTAGAATGTTCATGACCTGCAAATCGGCATCATCAATGGCGTAAATGGCATCGACAACGGGGTCGCTAGGGCTGAGTCCGGTCAGTGAAGCGTCTTGCTGCGCGCTTGCGGGTAGGCATAGGCTGGCACTAAGGGCCGCCACAAGAGAAAATTTAGAGATTATTGAGTACATGTTGGGTATTACGGAAAATGAGCCACTAGGATAGAATAATATCTGTGAATATGCACCCTCGCTCTTCTCAAGTTTTGGCCCCGCAAAATCTCGTTACCCTCGGCAACCTCGCTTGCGGAGTTGGTGCAGTGCTGCTGTGCATCGTCGGAATACTCGAAAATAACCCAGATAAGCTATATCAGGCGGCTTTGTGGTTAGTACTAGCCGAATTCCTCGACGGCGTCGACGGCAAAATAGCGCGGATGACAGGCACTGCCAGTCCATTGGGCGCGCAGTTAGATTCCTTGGCTGACGCGGTTGCCTTCGGTGTTGCGCCAGGAATCCTAGCCTTCAGCATGTGGCATATGTTTAGCGAGAGCTTCAGCCTAGTGCTGCACCCGCGCTTATTGATGGTCGCACCGATCATTTATTCGGCATGTGCGATATTACGCTTGGCACGCTTCAACGTCGATCACGAAGAAGAAGATTTGCAAAAAGAGAATGTAATGTTTGTCGGCTTGCCGTCACCAGCTGCGGCTGGCGTGCCGATTTCTATGACGCTACTCTATTTCGGTATAGCGGATATCAAGTTCTTTGACATCGGGCCAGAGTTAATGCATAGCATCCGCGAAGGTTTACTGTATGCCATGCCGTTCGTTTTGATTGTGCTGGGGGTATTGATGGTGTCGCGCGTGCCGTACCCACACTTTTTCGCGTGGATGACACGCTCGAAAAAACCGGTGGGCACTTTGGCCAAATTCATTTTCCTGTTTGGCTTTATGTTTCTAGAGCCCGAAGCGTGTCTATTCGTATTTGGATTTTGTTACACCTTAGTGCCCTTGCTAAGAATGCTTTTGCCGTCGCGCCGTAAATAAAAATGAGCGTAGTTTATTTAGGTCTAGGCTCAAACCTTGGTATGCGTCGCCAACATTTACGGCAAGCCGTTAGTGCACTGACGGCCATCGCCGGAGTCCGTGATCTGCGTTTAAGTAGAGTCATCGAAACGGCGCCCGTTGGTGGGCCACAGCAGGGCGACTACTTAAACGCTGTTGTTGAGCTGTATTGCTCATTTAGCGCAATCGAGTTACTAGAGCATGTCCAGCGCATCGAGCAAGAGGGGAGCCGTCAGCGTAGTGGTAAAAACCATCCGCGTACTATAGATATCGATATTTTGTTGTTTGGCAGCGAACAACACGCTCTGCCCGAGCTTACTATTCCGCATCCACGTATGTTGCAGCGCTCTTTTGTGCTTGAACCATTGTCCGAATTTTTGCCAGAATATAGTAACTATGCAGCAACTAAAATCTAATCAGCAGCTTAGCGATTTTGCGCGTAGTACAGATGTCGGTTTGATACCAACAATGGGCGCGCTGCATTCAGGGCATAGCTCTTTAATAAAATGCGCGCGTGAAAAGAATCAGTGCGTGATCGTTTCGATATTTGTCAATCCATTACAGTTTAACAACAGTGATGACCTCACTAATTATCCGCGCACACTTGATACTGACTTAGCATTGTTAGAACAATTAGGTGTTGATGCAGTTTATTTGCCAGAGTATGCCGACATTTACCCTGCAAATGATTTGTCCCCTCAAGTAAGTGGTGGCGAGGCCGCGAAAAATTTCGAAGGTGCAGCCCGTCCAGGTCATTTTGATGGAATGCTCGCAGTTGTGTACCGTTTGCTTAAGCAGGTGAATCCAAGTCACGCCTACTTCGGAGAAAAAGATGCGCAGCAGTTGTGTTTAGTGAGCAATATGGTCATTGAATACCAACTCGATGTTGAAATTGTGGCTTGCGCAATCGTGCGCGACGCAGATGGCCTAGCGCTGTCATCGCGCAACGCATTACTGTCAGCGACGGCGCGTAATCCGGCTTTGTTACTCTCTAAATCACTGATTCAGGCACATCGTCTTCATCAAGCTGGCGAAAATGATGTGAAAGATTTGCTAGCCGCGATGATGCAAACCCTTGCAGTGCCCGAAGTGGATATAAGGTACTGTGCTATAGTAGATGATGTGACTTTTGTTGAACGAGAAAATGCTGTAAAGCATCCCTCACGTGCGATTATCGCTGCCGTGGTTGATGGGGTTCACCTACTCGATAACGTTTTGCTAACTTCTAAGTAATGACTCTTTCTCTCTACATTGATGCACCGGCAAAAATAAATTGGCATTTGCAAATAGTGGGTAGACGCAGTGATGGTTTTCACGAGCTACTTAGCTGTTTTGCTGCTTTAGATTTATGCGACCGAGTGGTGGCTGAAACAATGCCTGGCGCAACGAAGTCATGTCTGCAATTGTTGTCGGCGTCAACGCAAAGCGAACATTTCCCGCTCGATCCCTCGAACTTGATTTTACGTGCTGAAAAACTGTGGCGTGAATGTGGCGGCGAAGCACCGGCGATTGCCTGGAGCGTAGAAAAAAACATCCCATCTCAAGCGGGTCTCGGCGGCGCCTCATCTGATGCGGCAGCGGCATTAATGTTGCTGCAAGATCATGCAACGCATTGTTTGCCCGACGCAGCACTTGAACACATGGCCTGCTTATTAGGCTCAGATGTGCCGTTCTTTCTGCAATCAAATAGCCCAGCACTGATGGCCGGCCGCGGCGACGTTTTTGTATCTGATATCAGTCTGCCGGCGACATGGGTGGTTTTGGCACTCCCTGATTTCAGCATTGAAACCCCAGTAGTCTTTGCAGAATTAAACGCACCCAACTTTAGCGGTTCACAGCTGATTGAGGCGAATATCAGCCCTGATCCAGGTCCAAATCAATTGCTTGAGGCGGCTTTAAAGGTCGAACCGCGCTTAAAAGAATTCTCCGAGCAATTAGCGCAGGTGCATGTATTTCATCTTAGTGGCAGTGGCTCAGCAATGTTTGCGTCGTTCAGCAGCCATGCAGAAGCGCAAGAATGCAGCTTGAACATTGAAGAATTTTGCAAGCAGGTTGTCGTGTCGCAAATAATCACCGGTAAAGTTTTGAGTAAGGCTCAATCTCTGTAATGTCAGCCGTAAATATTATCGGATTAGGACGCGTGGGCAAGACGCTGCGTTTGCTGCACCAGAATGCCGGCGATAGCATTTGTGCAACAGCCGACTGCGTAATCTTTTCTGTCCCCGATGACAAGCTGGCTGATGCCATCGCTGAATACGTCGCCAATAATCAATGCCTAGGCAAATTCATGGTGCATGTCAGCGGAGTGCATGGTGCAGAAATAATGGATTTAGCTGCTAAAGAAGGTGCCTTAACCGCGGCCTTGCATCCGATTATGCAGTTCGCCGACCTCGAGCCACAGAGCAATGCCGACAATTTACAACACAGCTTCGTAAGTTGTAGTGCCGGCGTCGATGCTCAACAACAAGCAGCCACATTGGTAGCACGTTGGGGCGCAAAAATAATTGTCTTAGATGACGATGTCGATCGCTACCAGTATCATTTAGCTTTGTCGTTAACTAGCAATCACGTGACCGGCTTAATGGCGTGGGCACATGAATTATTGCAGCCGTCTTTGGGCGCACATAGCTCGCAAATCATCGAGCAAATGGCTTTGCGGGCCGTTAAATTGGTCGATGCCGAAAACCCGCTGCAGTCACTAACGGGGCCCATCGCGCGTGGCGATATAAAGACTATCGAGCACCATTTAAGTTGTTTAGACGACGAACAGCGTCAGCGCTATCAAGGCCTGCTGTTAAATCTACGAGCATTGGTCGAGCAACGCAGTGAGTAAATATCCAACGACAGCATTTGCTTCGCAACTAGCTTTATCTGTTTTTGTTGAAAATGAAGACAGCCTGCGTCAACAGCTAGACCTACTAAGTGGGGTTGTAGCAACAGTCGAATTGCGCTTAGATAATGCTCCGTATGACTTGCCGCTAAGCGCGATTGTTGAGGGCTACACCCAGTTTACTTTTATTCTGTGCAACCGTGCCGCACCGCAAACGACATACGCGGTAGATCCTAATGAACGTATTTATGTTGATTGGCCGAATGACAGCGAACTACCTGATAGTTTAAGTGAGTATAAAATCATCCATTCATGGCACGCGCATGCAGTGGATACCAAATATGACTTAAACGAAATCGCAGAGCAGTTAGTCGCTGTGCGCCGCGACGGCGATTTATGCAAAATGGTGCAATGGTGCGATTACGTTGAAGATTTCGAACTTTACGCCAATATAGATTTATGTTTTGCACAAGGTGGCGCGGCTCAATTTAGCCGCATCGTTTCGCTCATTAATGAGGCGCCATTTATGTACGTATGTTTGCCTAAATTGCAGACAGCCATTGGGCAATACGATTTACAAACAGCTCTCGAACGTTTTCCAAACGGCATTCATTCCCAAACAAAGCTGTGTGGTGTCGTCGGCGATAAACATGTACTCAGTTCTAAAAGTCCTCAATTGTGGCATGCAGCAATGGCCGAGTCGCATCCACAGCAGTCTTTTGCTTATGTGCCACTGCCCGTTAATGACCGCGAAGGCTTTTCCGAAATCGTCAGCGCTTGCCAATTTGAAGCACTTTCAATAACCAACCCCCACAAAGTATGGGCCGAATCTTTTGCGAACGTCGCCAGCGGCATTGGCGCAGCCAATTTTTTATTAGCTCACAACGACGGCTACCATGCTTTCGCGACTGACGGTGTCGGCGCATTGCAAGCTTTGGCGAATCATTCCTTTACTCCGGATCACAAGTTATTGGTGATAGGTAATGGCGGGGCAGCACTGAGTGTCGTCGCGTTTGCTTTAGAACACGACATAGCGGTTAGCGTTTGCGCGCGCCGTCCGCAGCTTAGTGACGATTGGGGGTGCCCAAGCCTTGCCTTAGATCAAGTGCAGATGGCAGATTACGACGCCTTTATTCAGGCGACGACACTAGGTAGCGAGCAGCAGCCCGGAAGCATGTTGCCGTTCGCGGTATTCCCTGAAAATTCTTTGGCTTTAGATATGGTGTATCGCCCTCTAGAAACCGAATGGTTGCAGCGCGCAACAGCAGATGGCGCGGTTGCTATTAATGGTCTTGAGATGTTGATCGAGCAGTTTCAGGCGCAATTCGAATTATTTAATGCGCGCCCGCCAGTGGTGCTGATCGGCATGCGCGGTAGCGGGAAATCAACCCTTGGGCAACTTTTAGCCACCGAAATAGGCGGCCAGTTTCTAGACATAGACGACTTACTTGCCCAGCAATATCAACGCGATATTGACGCATGGATATCTTCAGACATCGAAGAGTTCCGTAGTTGCGAAGCCGAAATGTTAGCTGCTGCACTGCAAGCACCGAATAGTGTGATTGCGACTGGCGGTGGTGCTGTCGAAGCAGAAGAAGTCCGCGAAATGCTACAGCAACAGAGTGCGGTCATTTGGCTGCGTTGCCCCGCGGCCGAATTGTTGCAGCGTCAACGTCTTGCCCCGCGCGTAGCATTAACAGACTTGCCATTAGCCGGCGAAATAAGCGCACTGCTCGATCGACGCAGCGCATGGTATGCCGATTGCGCTAACTTTGAGGTCGATAGTTCTATATCTCTCGCACAATCACTCGAACAAGCGCGTAGTTTTCTATAAACTAGAGAAGTGCTTAGCATCGTAACCCTATTGTTGTTGTGCGCGCTGCCCCAAGTCATTATCGAGCCAGCGCCAGTGGTGGGGGGTGAACAGCAGCTCGCCGAACTAATCAGCAAGGCTACTTCGGCCGGAGCGGCCGCTAGTTTGCATGCCGAATTACGTCAACTTAATGCCGAATGGCCTGTCTTGCCAACACGTTTGCTTGAAGCAACATTGCTCGAGCAGCCAGCCAACAATAGCAAAATAGCTGCTGCAATTCGCCTGACCGGCGAACTTGGTGTGCCACAGGAAGATTTATTGCAACGCTTAGTGGTGCTACTCGATTCACGACAATTCGCTACTGTGTCCCGCGAAGCACTTGCCACCATCTGCGGGCGCGAGTTTTCTGATGGCGACGATTTTCGCGATTGGTATAAAGATGCCGCGGGACAAAATCGCGAGCAATGGTTAGAAACAACACTCCGCGAGCAGTGGCATCAAGAAGAACAGCTCTGGAAGCAACGTCTGCTTGCGTCACCTTCAGCAGCGGTAATCACGCTGGCCATGCAACACCAACGTCGCGCCGTCCGCGAATTGGCATTCGCTTCTTTGGCCAAGCTAAAGTTCGAAAACACTGACGAAGCTACCCGCGCGCTGATTGTCACAGCTTTTAGAAAATCGATAGAAAGCGAACGCGATTTGCAGTTGCGGATTCAGTTGTTGCAGCAGGTGCCACGTTTTATTCACGATCGCGACGCACTCACGATTTTGGTGCGCGCTATAGAGCAGGGCAAGCCCAACGAAGCCACTGAAGCTTCAAGACAGCTAGCCTTCCTTACACCAAGTTCATTCGCTTGGCAGGCATTGCTGCGTGAACTTGACGGCAGCTATGCAGCGTCCAGCGACACTCCTGCTAAAATCGTAACGACTACAGCAACCCGACTTGCGCTATGGACAGGCCTAAGCTCTTTGGCGGTGCGCCCCGAAAGTATTTCACAGGGCCAAATAGATTTATTACTGCAACGCGGACTCAGCCAAGAGCAAGACCTCACCGTCCTCGAAAAGATTTTCGTGTGTACTGGCCGCCAAGCGGGGATCGAATTTCTGCCCATTCTCGAGGCAATAGTACTCGACGAAGAACAAAATGCATTGCGTCGTAGTGCTGCTTTATTGTCGATAACCAGTGTTGCTACACGTGGTCCCGATCCAAGTATCTTGTCAAAGCTAGTCATTGGCTTACTTGACGATCCCGAGAAGCAAGTGCGTGGACAGGCGATATCTTCGTTGCGCCGCTTGAATCCCGAAGGTGCTTTTGATGTTCTAGCCAATCGCCTCAGTCAAGAGACTCAGGTGGTTTTGCAGAAAGAGATCCTTAGTGCTCTAGCGCTCCAACGTAGTCCGATTATCGTAAACAAGCTGCTCGAATTCGTGCCTACAGTCGAGCTTAACGAAGCTTATTTGCGCGCGCTATCCTTCCAAATTGATGGCAGTATCGAATTATTGCAGCGCGCGGTAAGCACATTGCAACCGCGCCAATCTCATCAAGCTGCTTTGCTGTTAGTGGGCGCCTTCCCGTTACAAAATATAAGCGACGAAGGTGTTGCGCAGTTAAATGAACTGCATGCGATGGTGCTATCCGAACAATTAATGCAGCAAGGTGATATCGCCGATAATATTTTGGTTAGCGACGACGCACTGCTGCGCCTGCATGATTTGCAACAGCTAAATCCAGAAGAAGGTAAATGGCTAGATTACGAACTTAAGCTACGTCTTTTGCGTAACGAGATTTCGGTATGCATCGAGCAATTACCGCTGCTGGCTAAGTCGAATGCGACGCATATCGCGAAATGGACATTAGCCATCGACGTGATGGCGGCGTCCACAAAACTAGAAATAGCCGATTCGATTAACACTATTCGCGTCATCATGCAAGCGGCAGGGCCTTTGCCTCCCGAACTAGAATTTCGGGCTTCACAGCTGTTTGATATCGATACGTCGCCACTGTTGCCCGAGCCACTACTACCACTGCCAGTAGTGGTAGAAGTAGAAGACACCGAGCCAGGGCCTGATCCGCTGCCAGAGACCGATGCAGACCTCGAGCCCGAATTAGAATCCGAGCCCGAGCAAACGATATTCGAATAAAAGGCCGCTTGCAACAATGGGCTGCATGCCCTTGTGCCTGAATGAAGTTGAGTGTAAACTATGCGCCCTCAATCGCGGGGTGGAGCAGCTGGCAGCTCGTCGGGCTCATAACCCGGAGGTCACAGGTTCGAATCCTGTCCCCGCTACCAAAACACAAAGAGTCTTGCTTCAACGCAAGGCTCTTTTTTTTATGGATGCCGCCCACGACTCTCAAACTCTAAAGTGAAAGTAATCTGCTTGAGTTTCTGTAGCTAAGCGTTGGATGTTATGTTGACGCACTTTACCTGCCACGATGATGCCTATACGCTGCCCGGCTTGTTGCTTTAACACCTTCAACACCTCGGCACCTTCACTTGCGGTATCGGCGCCGCCCGACGTTAAGATTGCATCGAAACCAAGTTCGACGAGTTCTTCGAGGCTAGCTGTCAAATCTTGGCAAGCATCGAAGGCCTTATGAAAAGTGCATGGCAGCGGGGCGCACATATCTAGTAACTGTTGTGTTTCGCTGCGCAAGATGAACCCCGCGTCAGCGAATCCGAAAACAAAGCCATCGGCAGCGTGCTGTTTAAACCACTCGGCGGCGGCGCACATTTTGCGCATATCTTCAGCTGACGCTTTAAAACCTGGGTGCTGTTCGCGTAACATCACGCGCAGCGGCACCTCGAGTTCGGCTTTGATTTGCAGAAATACTTCGCGGCAGGCGGTCAAGCCATCATGCTCGAGCGCACTGCAAAGTTCTAGACGTTTAGCGCCTTCGGATACTGCAATCCGCGCCTGCTCTAAATTGACGACACACCTCTCGATATACATCTAATCAATCATTTGAAGATTGCGAAACATGTTTTGCGACGCCACTTCGGCCGGCAAGGACGGCGAGCATTCGACGCCAATCGGTTTGTCGTAACCAAGCTTTACTAATTCTTGTAGCACGCGCGAATAATTTATTTCGCCGGTGCCCGGTTCGTTACGCCCAGGATGATCAGCTAATTGAATGTATCCGACTTGATCAAAACCTTCGTTAAGATGACCGCACAAATCGCCTTCGGATATTTGCATGTGGTATAAATCCCAGTTGATTTTTATCCATGGCGAATCGACTTCACGACAAATGCGCACGGCATCTACGCTGCCATATAAACAATGCCCTTTGTGGTCACGCCGAATGTTCATTGGCTCGATAATAATCATCACCTCGTGCCTTGCGACAATCTCTTTCACGAGTTTTAAACCGGTGATAATGTGTTCGTGCATTTCGGCCTGCGTCATACCCGGCTGATCGTTACCCGTAACCACCGTCATCATTGGCGCGCCAATTTGTTTTGCCGCTAGACATGCCGCTTCGGTTTCTTCGACAAATTTTGCATGGTTGGCAGGGTTGTTCATGCCAGGCACAAAACCCCAGCCGGTAAATTGAGTAACCGCCACTTTATGCTGCTTGCATGCCGCCGCGATTGCGCCAAGGTCTTTGTTGCGCCACGGCCAAAATTCGACAAAATCAAAGCCCAGCTCTTTGGCCTTGGCGATGCGCTCGACAAAGGGTAAATCGTAAAGCCACATCTCAATGTTCAAGGCTAATGGCATGCCCTTATTCGGTAATGGCGAAGACGGTGGCCCAGCCATAGCCTTGGATAGTGGTGCCATTGTGGATGCTGCAACGGCGCCAAGCCCCAACTGCAAAAATTTACGGCGTGTTGGTTCGGTAGTCATTAGTAAAAACTTACCATGCGACCCATAAAAAGCAACAGCTGTTCATGTATAGAGTGCTAAAACGGCACAACCTGACATCATTTTTTGCTACTTTTCTCTAATTCGTTAAAAACCTGCATGATAATTTGCTCTAGGGCATATTCTTGAAACAGTTCGTGGCAGCAATCAGGCCAAAGGGTGATGGTCTTGTCGCTGTGCCCCCAGCTTTCATGCATTTTATGCACCATATCAGGGGCGACAATCTTTTCTTCAGCGCCCATATGCGTATAAAGAGGCACGCTAGCATCGGCCGCCATCGAAAATACCTTAGCGATCTCTTTCTTCATCTCAATGTACCAACGCGGAGTAACCGTGCCCACGCGCAAGGCATCGTCGGCGAAGCGCTGGACGGCCTGTGGGTCGCTCGACAGCTCATTCATTGGTATTCCGCTGTCCAAACGCAAGCTAGGGGTAAAGACGCTTAGAACGCCCGAAATGGCTTCCTTCCAGGCGGCAGGATGTATCGAAACACCAAGTAATGGTCCGCTAACTGTAATCGAGCTAAGCCGCTGTGGATGACGCAGCCCGTAGCCCAAAGCCAGTAGCCCGCCCATCGAGTGGCCGAGGATGGCGAACTTCGCCGGTAGCAGTTCGGCCATGGCGTCTAGGTCGCGAAAATAGTCATTCCAGCGTGTTACGTGCCCGCGCTTGCCGTCCGAAAGGCCATGCCCGCGCAAATCTACACCCATCACCCGTATGCCATTTTCAGCGAGCATTTCTCCGACGGCATGATAGCGTCCAAGGTGTTCGCCCTGGCCGTGGATCAGCATCAGCGAAGTTAGCGGGGTGCCGTCGGGTCGCCATTCATTGGCAACCAATTGCAAACCATCGCTAGTAGTTAGATGAAAGCTGTGGTGCATATCATTTCTTGATGAAGATCGGGTTCGAGGCAAAGTATAACTCTGGGAACTTAGTCGCCCACCAAGCACCTGGCCGTTTGCCATAGGCAACACATACAACCCACGAATCTTTTTCGACATCCTTAAGCGTGTATTCGAATGTTTGGTCAAAGGCGGCACCGCTGTGTTCGGGCACGTCAATCTGATGTTCTATTTCGCCGTTGACGTAAATGTCAATACGATAAACATCCGCCCAAGAAGCGTGTGCAATGCGGCAGCTTAGATTTAGCCCAGATCTTCGTTGCTTGATATCCTCACCAGAGCCTGCTCCATTAATATGAACTTCGCCGAACAATCCGAGAGCAGCGCTGGAGTGACCATCTCTAATATTGGCGGCAATGCTTTTCTCTACGGCCTTTGACGGATTATCGGTCTTTGACTTTACCCAGGTGCGACCTAGACCAGTGGGTACGAACACGGCGTGCGAATCAGAAGAGCCAGCTGCCATCACATGATTGCCCGCATTCAGCAAGGCAAACCAATCCTTAATAGAAACGTCGAAAGGAGAACCTGGGTCATCACTATTAATGAGTTCGATGACGTCAACAGCTAAGTCAATCCCCGAAGTAAACAGGCCGGTCTCTTGATTCAACTCTTGCACGCCAAATGGCCCTTTGACAAAGCTTGGCCACCGCGGATGATTAAGTATGATTACCTCTGCGCCTTTATCACGAATTTCTTTGTTGAGCATGGCCCAATCGGTGATACTGGCATCAGGAATAGCGCCACCGGCAGGTAGCGGAAAAGAGTTGAAGTGTCCGAGGTCGGTTGAAACTTCGTTGCCAACGATATGCATGTATTCATTTTTTACACCATGCTTATCCATTGTCGGACGATAATCAATTTGCTTGTTGTGATCTGTAGAAATAGCAATTTCAGTATGATCACCAGCAAGAGTGATAATGCGTTCGTCAGTGCTTGCATCGCCATGGCCACTATGCGTGAAAGTATGCAGGTGAGTGTCAGCAGATAGCCAACCGCTAGTGTCGACTTCATGCAGCAACTCAAAACTTAAGTCGTAAGCTTGCTTATCGTTGGTCGCTAAGCTGTGTTGATCGATACTAAATTCTGGCCCGTGCGAAGCTGTCACGATGTAATCACCTGCCTCAATGAGTACTTCAGCCACGCCGCTAAGGTCGGTGTAAACCACGCCATCACGAGTGGGGTACAGAGACTGATCGGCGAAGTGCGTTTTAGCTAAATCGCCATTGGCCTTAACGATTGAAACGCGACAAGCTAATGCAGCGCCATCTGAATCGGCGCATTTAATACGGATGGTGCGCAGATTGAATACTTCACGGTAAGGTTCATCAGATAATGTAACGCGTCCGAATGTTAAGTCGTCACCACCTTTTTCAGTCGACAAACTAAAAGTGTTGGCGCCCTTGCGTATGACCTCTTTAGGTACAGGTACAACAAATTCGGATGGCTCGCCAGTGTGCTTTAATGTGCAAACATACTGGTCGTTTATTTTGATAACCCATTTCGAGTGCGCATCGCGAGTGGTGAAGGCAAGCGCTCGTTCGCTACCACCGATAGCATCGTTGAAAGTGAATACATATTCGCCAAGTCCGTCAGGCTCTGCGGCAGCCTCTGGCCATTCTGGAGTATTGTTGTCACCAAGGTGAACCATGCCTTCAAGAATTACTTGACCCGCGAAACGGTCGTCTTGATTATTGGGAGAGCTAAAGTGTCCTAGAAGTAGCGCTAAAACCGCAAGGCCGATGAACGGAAGAGAGTGGGTCTTTTGCATTAAGCCCATTCTACATCGCCACGCATGAAAAAAAGCTAGTGCTTAGATGAAAGCTGTGGTGCATGCGTGCGGAACCCGGCGTGCAGTACGCCAAGTAATAAAACCAAGTTGAACATGATCTTTTCGTAGATGACGACTTCGCCGGAGCCGCATCCACAATCAAAGACTAACTCACTAAAGGCTTGACCAGTGTCGGCCATGATTTCGAAACTACGTATCAAAATGGCGGTGCTAAACATAATCAGCAGCAAGCTAGTCACCACCGCGGCACCACGCCGCCAAAAACCCGTGGCAAGACAGATCGCAGCGAGTATCTCAGCGACCGGAATCGCCGATACCGAAAAGTTTAGCAAGCGATAGTACTCGGCTGGAAACATCTCGTATTCGCGGATGGCTTTTAGAAACGCTACTGGGTCTTGTAACTTTTCAAAACCATAGGTGCATAAAATAAAGGCTACACCAAGACGCACTAACAGTGGCAGTCGTGTTCTCATCGTTTGTCCCCCGTAGTGGTGGGCTGCTGCTGCTCTAACCAATCATTCATTCCGCCTTCGTAGATGCGCAGACTTTCAGTCGCGAGGCCATACCTATAGACCAAGTCACGCGCCAAAAAGATACTGTCTTCGCAGTCGCCGCCTTTGCAGTAGACCACCACTATTGGCGCTTGTTGCAATGCCGCAGTTAGTGGCTGCAAATATTGCTGTTGTTGATAGTGATCGGCAAGATGCGCACCGGGGATGTGCGCAATTTCATAGTCTGCTTTACTGCGTGCATCAAGCAGCATGACGTACGGCTGCTCGTCGAATAAAATATCGAGATAACTTGCAAGCTCTGCACTGTCGATACTCTTGAACTCGTGTTCGATCTCAGCACTGCTGGCAGTGGGCGCATAATTTGTAAATAACGATAGCGCGCTAGGATTGAGCAAGGCATTAGCAAGAGCAAGTCCGCAGCAAACTGCCGAAAACGTTAACGATTCAATTAGCGTACGTCGCATGATGTTTAAGTATACCTCGCCGAGTAAGGCGAAACGGTCTGGGTATAAAAAAAGCTTCTCACCCCAGAAGGGTGAGAAGCAGTAGACAGCTAAGCTGCCAGTTCTATAACTAATAAATTAGTTAACAGATCTTACGCCGTTTGACGCACCAGTTGTGTTCGCAGGGCTAAGAGCTCCTGTGTAAGACAGAGCCTGTGCGTAAACTGCAGAAGGTAGTGATGGTGGCATCATTCCAACAGAAAATGCACCGCCTGTTCCCATTGGGAATGGACCAGCAGGCATTACTGTGTGGTTGATTAGCAAGCTTGCAGAACCACCAGCGACGATCGGAAGATCAGCACTGCCAAGTGATACGAGCATAGCGTAAATCGTAGAGCCATCTGTGTTAGTTACTGACCAGTTAGCCGGTTGACTTGGACGGATTGAGCTATCAGCCTGGAAGCCTATAGTATCGTTAGCACCTGGTGCTGCAGAGTAGTAAGCCATTGAGTCATTTGCAGTACCTTCTAGTGAAAGATCAAAGCCACCTTGCGCCTTAGCGCCGCCACCAAACCAGAAAGCGCCTAAGTTTTCAGCACCTGGAAGCTGAGTCATGTCGTAGGCCTGGAAGTGGTCAAACGTGCCGTAACCTTGAACCGCACCACCAGTTATTGAATCTAGTATTGGTCCAGAAGTGTTTAGAGGATCAAGGTAAGTCATTGACCAACCCCATGTCTCAGCAAGGCCAGTAGCAGACTCTTGTGGAAGAGTACACTCGAAGCCACCAGCTAGATCTAGACCCACTACCCAACAAGCGAAACCAGTGCCAGCCTGATCGCCAGGAAGACCTCCGATACCAAGGATACATGCTTCGTTACGGTTGCCAGCGTCAACCCAACCAACGATACCAGCAAAGGCTGCTGAATCATTTTCTGAGTAGAAACGTAATTCTGTGTCAAGGACGCCCAGCAGTGCAGTGTCATCCATTTCAGTGCAGTATGTAAATGTCATACCGTTTACTTGTTCAACACCCGAAACGCCCTGTGCAGGGAATGAACCCCCGTCAGCGAACTCGTCTGTTGTCCATGAAGTCGTGTAGTAGTATGTAAGACCATCACGGTTGTTAAAGATAGTTTCTGGACCAGAACGGTATGCAAGGCTAGTAGCCTCGAAGCCGGTGTCCATCTTGTAGATGCCAGTCGACGGTGTCGCTGTGCGGTGAAGGTTACCAGCAGGAAGCTGGCTTTGTGCAGAAGCGCCAGCTGCTAGAGCGACGATTGCTGCGGTTGTAATGAAGTTATGAAACATTCGAAAAAATTATTGAGTTTAAAGGGAAAATTGTTGGTGATAGACACCATAAGGTGCCGTGAACGATGCTCCAAGGGGAATCTTCGGCGAACGCTCATTACATAGTTGTATTACACAAATGGAGTCTTGTCTAGCATTCTCAAGCAAATATTTCGGGTTTTTCCTAAAAAGTATTAAGTAACGATAGGCTTTTTTAGTAAATTCCAAAGATATGTGATTATTCTGGAACATGATGCGGTGTCACTTAATTCTGCATCTTATCCCTGTTTAATGCGTTTTTTTTAGGCCTGCTAGGGCTAAAAACACGGCGTAAATCCTCGGAAATCATGTATAAACTAGGCACAATTAGCAAAGTAATTAGAGTGGCAAAGACTACACCAAACGCCACAGAAATTGCCATAGGTATTAAAAACTTTGCCTGAATACTCTCTTCGAGCAGTAGAGGGGTTAGGCCCAAGAAGGTAGTAAGGGTAGTTAGCATGATCGCCTTAAAGCGTCGCGCCCCTGACTGCATCACCGCGTCTTTAACGCTGGCTCCGCCGTCGCGCATGCGATTTATGAGGTCAATCATCACCAGCGAGTCATTAATCACAATACCGCTAAGTGCTACTACACCTATAAGCGAGAACATAGAGAGGTCGTAGCCGAGGATGACGTGGCCAGCAACTGCGCCAATCATCCCAAACGGAATGGCAGACATGATAATCAGTGGTTGCACGTAAGACGCTAGTGGGATTGCGAGCAGAATGAAGATAGCTAGCAATGCCAGGATGTTGGTGCGCATCAGCGACCCAATGAACTCTTGCTGCTCTTCCTGCTGTCCGGCTAAGCTAATCTCTACTTCAGGATAGCTGCCTTTAAGCGCCGAGAAGCTTTCAGAGGTCAATCTCGCCAACACACTATCCGGCGAGGTCTGGTGTTTATTGATTTGCGCTTGTACGCGCACGGTGCGCTGCCGTCCGTAGCGCGATATCTCGGCTACACCGCGCCCCTGGCTAGTTGCTGCCACGTAGCTAAGAGGTACGCGCGCGCCATTAGGGGTGGTTATTTGCAGGTTATTAAGGCTGTATAGCGTTTCGCGGTCGACACGTGGTAATCTGACGTAGACATCGACCTCATCGCTGCTACGCTGAAACGACTGCACCAACGAGCCGTAATAGGCCTGGCGCACTTGTCTGCCGAGCATAGCTAGATTTAGGCCTAGAGCCTCGCCTTGTGGCAGTAGCTCGAGTTGAATTTCGCGTTTACCGGTTTTATGGGTGTCACTTACCTCGCGGACGCCATTTATCTTTAGAAGGTCGACTTGCAGTTGGTTCGATACTGCGAGCACATCATCCAAATCGTCGCCAGTGATGCGCAAATCAACGTCACCTGGTGAAGAGATGAGGTCGGCAGAGTAATTCACACTTTCGGCGCCGGCTATGGGGCCGATTATCGCTGAAAGTTGCGAGATGATTTCGGTTCCAGAGATGTCGCGGTATTCGGCGCCAATTAATTCAAGGTGGACTTCAGCAAGGTGCGCACCTGTTTCACCGGCACCACTTCCGCCGCCCATCGTTTGCTGCTTCTGCTTAGTTGGCTGTGCACCAATAGCAGTTGAGATCGTTCGGATGATGGGCATACCATCTGCATTGAACAATTCTTGCTGCAATTGCTTGGCCGCATCTTCGCAGCGCAGAATGGCTGCCTCAGTTTGACTAACCGGTACTCCGAGTGGCATTTGAATATCGATGATGACGTCATCGGACTCAATCTGCGGGAAGAAGTTAAAGTTGACGCGTCCACTGCTGACGTAGGCTGCAGTTGAAATCAAGGTTGCAATACTAATACCTAAGAGCAAGTATCTATTGGGCAGAACCCAGCGTAATGTGGGACGGTACACGCGATCGATCATGAAATCGATGATGCCGTCGGCTGCGCCTTGCACTTTAGACCACCAACCGTCTCTTACCTCGTTGGCTTCGCTTGGTAAGTGCTTGAGGTGCGCTGGCAAGATCAGTAGCGATTCGACTAATGAGAAAATCAATACGGCAATCACGATCAAGGGGATATTTCGCGAAAATTGCCCCATGCTGCCCGGCATAAATAACATCGGGATGAATGCGGTGATTGTGGTGAGCACCGCAAAAATAACCGGCTTTGACATTTCTTGAGCACCGCTGATGGCTGCTTCCAAACCATCCATGCCTTTGCGACGCTTTTCGTGAATGTTTTCAGCGACTACAATCGCGTCATCGACCACGATACCTAGCACTACGATAAAACCGAAGAGACTGATGAGGTTAATCGAAACGTCGAAGAGTGGCATCAAGATGATCGCGCCAAGGAAGGACACGGGGATGCCGAGGGTCGTCCACATGGCTACGCGTAGGCGTAAGAAAAAACCGAGCGCGATAAGTACTAATAATAGACCGGCCTTACCGTTACGTAGCATCAGGTCGAGACGGCTGTTAAGGATTTTCGTCTCGTCTGATTTAATGGAGAGCTCGATGCCAGCCGGTAGTATCTTTTGCGCTTTGTCTAAAGCTTCGCGTACATATTCGGCGAGCATAAGGGTTTCTTGATTACCCACCCTGAAAACCGAGAGTATTACCGCTTGCTTACCGTTGAAGCGATTGACTTGATCGCTTTCGGCGAAGCCATCTTTGATTACGGCAATGTCTTTTAGGAGTAACGATTGGCCGCCTCCGGAATTACGTACGACTATAGATGAAAAGTCATCAGCGTTAAAGGCTTGGCCGTTGCTGCGTAATAAAATCTCGCCAGAGTCGGCGAATAAACTGCCCCCCGGGATGTCTAGCGAGCTATTCTTTATAGCTGCAGTAATCTCGCTGATGGTTAAGTGATAACGGTTAAGCATCTCTTGACTGACTTCGATGCTTATCTCGTAATCAGGAGCATTACTTAAAGTCACTAAAGTAATACTTGGATGCGCCAACAGTTGGCTTTCAACAATCGCGGTGGCTTTGCGCAACTCGCTGACATCGGTATCACCCCAAACGACGACGTCCATCACTTTGCCTACTACGTCAAGCAGCTTTACTTGTGGACGCTCGGCGTCTTGCGGGAAGTTGTCGATGGTGTCGACGGCTGTCTTGACTTCGTTAAGTAAATTGTTGCGGTTGACGCCGTCGAGAAATTCGACTGTGACGATACCTATGTTCTCTTTGGCAATAGAATTGACTTTGTCTACGCCAGATAAACCTTGCACCGCGCGTTCGATCGGCAAACAAATGCCTTGCTCTACTTCGAGCGGGGCGGCTCCTGGGTAGATAACGCTTATTATGGCCGATTGCACTTCGACCATCGGCACGACTTCTTGTTTAAGAGTGCCAATGGTCATGGCGCCGATTACAATTGTGCCTATCATGAGCAGATTTGCTGCTACTGAATTTTTGGCGAACCACGCAATGATTGCATTCATCTTAGTTATTAATTACGGCGACTTGCATACCCGGAACGAACACGCTGACTGGGGTAGTGGAAACTTGCTGCCCAGCATTTAGGCCGCGCACGATATAACTGTTTTCTAGTTGCTGAATAATCGTTAATTCGATTTCATGCAAAGTAGATGCACTGTCTACGACTTGTGCGTACTTACCATTGACTGCCACTGCTGGCAAACTAAAGGTGTTGGCGATGCTGTCGCCGAGAATCGTCATTTCGAGGTAAGTTTGTGGTGGCACGATGATACCACTCGGTAACAAAGCCACTGCTTGGTTCATGCGAGTGCCTTGCTCTAGCTCGTTGCTTATGCGAATCAGATGCGCATCTAACTCGTGAGGCTGATTCGGAAGTCTAAGCCTAACTTTAAGCGGCGCGCATTTGCCGCTAGCCGGCAGGCCGAGTAACTGTAGTTGCTGAGCATTAAGCGGGATATTGACTTCGGTGCCATCACTAGGCAGTAGAGCAGCAATTACGGTGCCTGGGTTTAACCATTGACCGACTTCGGTATTTAGCTTTAAGGTATGCCCGTTGAAGGGGGCGAGTAGTGTGCAGCGCTCGAGATTTGACTTAGCCAAAGCAACTTGCGCGGAGGCCGCGTGCAGTGTTGCCATCGCGAGATCCAATTGCGGCTGGCGCGCGGTGACTGCGCTTGGCACTTCGTCGCTGACGCGTTGCCAATCTCGGATGGCTAACTCGGCGGCTGCTTGTTCTAGGACTAACTTTGCGGTAGCTTGAGTTTCTGCGGACTCGGCAATTACTAGGCTTTGCGCGAAGTCGCTACTATCGACGGTAGCAAGTATTTCTCCTTTGTCGAAAGTGGTGCCGCTGCGCAGCTTGTCATTGATAGTGAGTAGTTCACCAGACACTTTTGAGATTAGCGCAACATTGCCTTGCATCTGTACAACACCGAAAGCTTGAACTGCGATTTGGTGTGAACTAGCGACTGCGGGCATAACATTGATGCGTGGTACATAAGTGGTAATCTCTTGCTCACCTAACTCAGGAGCCGTTGCCATTAGTGCTTGCTTAATTAATAGACCGGCGCCAATAGCCACCAGTGGTAAAATTATTTTGAAGAACTTATTCATTGTTATTGCGTAAAGCCGCCGCCAAGAGCCAAATGGAGGTCAACACGATTTTGCAACAACAACATGTTGCTACTCAGTAGTTGCAGTTGTGTTTGCTGCTGGAGCAAACTAGAGCGCAGTACGCCTTGTGCATTACCCACGCCTAGCGCTAGCGCATCATGATTTGCTGCTAAACGTTGCTGAGCTAGGTCGTTAATTTGTAGTGCATTATTTACTTGAGCGTCAAGCAACCTTTCATTGTTAAGCAAAGTTGCGACTTCGGCAAATGCGCGCAGGCAGTGTTGTACAAAACTTAAACTGCTTGCTTGGTATTGATGCTGCGCTGCGGCTTGCTGCTGACGTAAAGCACCGCCGTGAAATAGTGGCGCGAGTACGTTGCCACCGAAGCTCCAGGTTCGATAATCGCCATTGAGTAAATTACCGAGCTCATCAGAACTACCGCCCAACGCCGCGCTAATGAAAAAGCTTGGATACAAAGCGGCATGCGCGACATCCACTTTGGCGGCAGCTGCGCGTAATTGAGCTTCAAGAGCAATCAAATCTGGACGGCGCGCGATCAACTGTGCTTCGACACCGAGATCTGGCAGCTTAGATAGCTCTGGTAAAGCGCTTGTGCTTATGTTCGATAGTGCGTCACTAGAAGTTAAGGTCTGCAAGGCTTGGCGCAGTTGCTCTAATTGCATTTCGCTTTGCGCAAGTTGAGTTTTTGTGGCCAGCATTTCACTGCGCGTCGCAAAAACTAAAGCGCTGTTGCTGGCTAACTGCGAAGCGTCTTCGATGCTGCTCAACAATTTACCCTGCATCACTAAGCTGGTGCGTAAACTAGCCGCTTGCTGTTGAGCAAATTGGTAGGCCAGCCAAGTGCGTACAGCTTGGCCTGATAGTGCCAGATGCAGTGCCGCGTAATTAGCGGTACTAGCATCTAGTTGCGCCAAGCTGGAGGCTTCTTGCGCATCAAGGCGTCCGAATAAATCTAATTCCCAGCTTAGCCTTAGGTCGAGGGCGACGCGGTCACTTTCGATGGCCACGACGTCACCGGCCCCGGGTATAGGTAGGCCAATAATGTTCGAGCGCGACTTCCCGAGGTTGGCCGCTAGGTCTAAAGAGGGCAACTGCGTGCCAATAATCGCATTGGTGGTCGCTGCAACGGCTTGTAGATTTTCGGCGGCTGCCGCTAAGTCGAGGTTGTTGCTAACGACATCTTCAAGTAGCAGGTTCAGTTCGTTGTTACCGAAACTGTGCCACCAGTTGTCCAAACTGGCTTTTTGATTAACCTTAAAGGCTTGATGGTTAATAGTAACCTCGGGCAGATCATTTGCCGGAGAAGCGCATGCCGCGCACATTAATAAGGCGAATATAGAAATTTTATTCATGAGTAAAGCCAGCAGTGCAGAATTTAATCAGCTCTTCCGTAATAAAGTGGATGTCGCCTAGACGCTTTTGGTCAGGCGCCATAGATTGCGATAATCGTGTTTGAGAATGCAGTACGTGCAGTAAGCAACCAATCATGAACTCGCCGCGTGCTAAAATTTGATCGGCAGCAAGGTGGGGTAGCCTACGCTGAATCGCGTCGATGAAGCGCATCGCAATCGGACGCATCTCGTGGGCAATGTGCTCTTGCAGCGAACGGTTTTGTTCGCGATGTGCCTGGCCAAGTATGCACGGCATATTGTGATTGTTGCTAAGGGCATTGATTGCAGGTTCGAGAAAACAACGCACCACGTCTTCGATGCCATAATCATCAGGCAGACTATCGAGTCGTTGTAGACGCTCGATGTTAATGGGCTTGATGGTCAAGTTAACCAATTCAAACAGCAGGGGCTCTTTGCCGCCAAAATGATAATTTACGGCTGCTAGATTTACTTCGGCAGCAGCGGTTATCTGACGTAGCGATGTATTCTCGTACCCATGCTGCGCGAACAGAGTTTGGGCAGCATCAAGAATCTTGCGCTTGGTGGCATTGACTTTCACTACCAAATTTTAAAACAGTCGTTTAATTAAAACAAGTGTTTTATTTCTGACACTGGGGGCAATAGCAGCTAGCTCGCTGGCCAATAACCTCGTTAAGTATTACGCTAGAGCAACTTACGCAGTTTTGACCTTCGCGCCCGTAGACCTTAAGTTTTTGCTGAAAGTACCCAGGTTTGCCGTCTGAGCCGACGAAATCGTTAAGGGTGGTGCCGCCACGTGCAATCGATTTGCGCAAAACCGCCTTAATATTCTTTGTCAGCAGCTGATATTCGGCTTCAGAGACAGCGTTAGCCGGGCGTAGAGGGCTGATTTTGCTTAGAAACAGCGACTCGGCAGCGTAAATATTGCCGACGCCGACCACTACCTTGGCATCCATAATGAAAGCTTTGACGCCAATAGAGCGCTTTTTAGCCTTTTTAAGTAAGGTTTGAGCGGTGAATTGGCGGGTGAGCGGCTCGGGGCCAAGATGTGCCAGCAACCGGTGCTCATTTGGATCTTCGCTAAAAGGCAGCCATAACCCGAAGCGGCGTGGGTCGTGATAGCGCAGTAGTCCGCCATCGTCGAGGCGCACGTCGATGTGGTCGTGCTTTTGCGGCTCGGGATGCTTGCTGTCGGCCGGGTGATAGCGCAGACTGCCCGACATGCCGAGGTGTACTAATAGTTTTAAGTTATCGAGCTCAAAGATTAAATATTTGGAACGGCGATTGAGCTGCTGAATCGTCTGGCCTTTTGCTTTGCGCGCCATCGACGGCGGCACTTTATACCGCAAAGAATCGTTGCGGACTGTAATACCCGTAATCTTGCGGCCAATCACATGCGGCGCAATGCCGGCACGCGTGGTTTCTACCTCGGGGAGTTCAGGCACGGACTAAGACTAAACCGTGTCTTCGGCGGGAAAATCTTCGAGGAAGTACACCAACATATATTCTTCGGCGGTGTGCTTCGGCCCTGGAAGATGGCGCAAACGACGCGCGGCAGCTTGCAGGTGGCGTTCGCGGTGGAAGTGATAAGCTTCGACGCCAATGCCAGAATCTTCGGGTTGTGACGGCTCGAGCCCTAGCGCTTCTTCGGCTTCTTCTGGAGTGATCGAGGTGCGTCCGGTTTCTGCCATTAACTGCTCGAGGTCGTGCAGTTGCTCGGATGAAACGCCAATTAAAAACTCTTGAAAAGCAAGGCCTTCGTCGCGGCTCATGCGCTCGCGGCAGAAATGGTCAACGAACTCAGGAGCGCATCCTGCTTGCAATAAGCGCATGATCTCGGAAATGCCGAGTAGAGTACCTACGCTAACCACAATGTTGCGGCGCGCATCCCAAACGGCTTCGAGTAGCGGGAAGAACTTTTGTATCGCCTTCGAAGGGGTGGCGTCCCATAGCGAAGTAAGGCTGCGTACGCTTTTGTCGCGTACTGAGCGCGGCAGGGCCGAATCCATGGCTACACTAAGGAGTAATTCTTCGGCAAGTTTGAGATAAACGCAAGCGTGAACGCGATTTTCAATAATATTAAATAAATGGTCGTCGGCGGGGGCAACTTCTTCGGTCAGATAGCGGACCAGTCGCCAAAAGTTCAGTCGCGCCATGGTAATCGAACGCCATAGCAGAGAACGCGTCGGCAGATACATCTCGTAATCGGCATCCGTAGCATTGGCGATTAACTCAACTAAAGTAAACAACGATCGCTCGCGCCGTCCTAGTGATTTCTCTTCGAGCACTGCCGGAAAAGAATTCATGGCATCACGTATAGAATGGATGCGCTCGATATGTTTGAGACACAACTTTTGGAAGTGCTCAGAATCGGAATGCTTGCTCTCGGTGAGAACCTCCCAGAAAGAATTAATCGCACTCTGTTCGTTTTCGGAAAACGGAGTGCCTGCGTCGAAATGTAACTTGGGGGAAACCACAGTTAAAGTTTAATACTTAATTGAATTATTGCAATACTCTTACAGGGTATTGTATTGACGATCACCAGCATCGCCTAAGCCCGGAACAATATATCCTTGCTCATTTAAGTGGCTATCGAGCTGTCCTAGATATATTTTTACATCAGGATGCCGCTCTTCGACTGCCGCAAGGCCTTCTGGTGCTGCTAATAACGCCAAAAAACGGATGTCGGTTGCTCCCCATGCTTTAAGGATGTCAATCGCCGCTATCGCTGTGCCGCCAGTGGCGAGCATCGGATCGACGAGTAGGCACACATCGCTAGGAGTATCGCCGAGTTTTTGATAATAAGTGACTGGCTTGAGGGTGCCTTCGTCGCGAAAAAGGCCCAAGTGGCGCACTTCGGACTGCGGTATCAACTCGAATAATGGCTCGGCCATGCCCAGACCAGCGCGCAACACCGGTACGATTGCGATTGAAGGTGCAATTTGTGAGCCCGTAAATTTAGCGAGCGGGGTATCAATCACTTCGTCACGGCAAGCTAAGTCGCGAGTGGCGTCAATTCCGAGAAAAAGCGTCAATTGGCGCACAATGTGGCGAAATTCAACTGGTGAGGTGTTCTTATCGCGTAACCGAGTGAAAAGGCTAGCGACGAGTGGATGTTTAAGTAAGGCGACTTCCATTGTTTACATTATCTTATAAGACATTTAGTATAAGTGTACATATATGAGTCGAAGAACCATAGATAAAATAGCGATTGAGGCACGTGCCTCGTCATTCACCACGCGGTCGCTGAAGGGCGCCGCCAAGTTGCAAGGTTTGCACATGGTCGCATCGATGATCGATTTGACTACGCTCGAGGGCAAAGACTCTCCTGAGAAAGTGCGTGCGCTGTGTGCCAAGGCGATATTGCCCGACCCTCAAGTGTGCTCTCCGCAAGTGGCGGCGGTGTGCGTGTATCCGTCATGGGTTACACTGGCCAAGCAAGAATTACGCGGCACGAGCATCAAAGTAGCAAGTGTGGCGACGGCTTTCCCTAGTGGACAGTTGCCGCTGGCATTACGTTTGCAAGAAGTACGCCAGGCGGTTGCCGATGGCGCGGACGAAATCGATATGGTTATCAATCGCGGCGCTTTTTTAGCCGGCGAATATCATAAAGTCAGCGACGAAATTGCAGCGATTAAAGATGCTTGCGGAAAGGCGCATCTAAAAGTCATTCTTGAGACTGGCGAACTCGAAACTTATGATGCGGTGCGGCATGCCTCTGAAATAGCAATTGCTGCTGGCGGAGATTTCATTAAAACCTCGACGGGTAAGGTGGCTCCGGCGGCGACGATGCCGGTAACTTTGGTGATGCTTGAATGTATTCGCGATCACTACCTTAAAACGGGCAAGATGATTGGCATGAAGCCGGCGGGTGGTATTTCATCTGCGAAGTTAGCCTTGCACTATTTAGTGATGGTTAAAGAAACTCTTGGCGATGCTTGGTTATCGCCCGATTGGTTCCGCTTTGGCGCCAGTTCATTGCTCAACGATGTGTTGTTGCAATTACACAAAATTGAATCCGGTAACTACACCGCACATTACGATGTCACCGCGTCCTAAAACAAAATCTAAACCTCAACTCGATTTCGGCAACGCCTGGGAATACTCTCCGGCGCCAGATTTGACTCCCATTGAAATCGCTGATAAGTATAAGCTATTTATCAATGGTAAATTTGTTGCTGCAAAGTCGCGTCAATATTTTGATTCGATAAACCCGGCGACAGATGAAGTGCTAGCGAAAGTCTCGCAAGCCAATGCGACTGATGTCGATGATGCGGTAAACGCGGCACGCAAAGCATTGCCGGCCTGGAAAAAACTACCTGCTAGCGAGCGCGCAAAATATCTTTTCAGAATCGCCCGCCGTTTACAAGAACGCGCTCGCGAATTTTCAATCCTAGAAACCATGGACGGCGGTAAGCCGATCAAAGAGTCGCGTGATTTTGATATCCCTGAAGCGGCGAAGCATTTCTTTTACTATGCTGGATGGGCCGATAAACTCGAATACGCTTCTCCAGGTCAAGTGGGTAAGCCGGTTGGAGTTTGCGGGCAAATCATCCCCTGGAACTTCCCCTTACTGATGGCCGCCTGGAAAATAGCTCCAGCGCTTGCTTGTGGCAACACGGTGGTTTTAAAACCCGCCGAAACGACTTCGCTGACGGCTTTACGCTTAGCTGAGATCTTCCAAGAAGTCGGTCTACCTGATGGAGTCGTCAACATCATTACTGGTGACGGCCGCGCTGGTGCAGCACTTGCCGAGCATAAAGGCATTAACAAGCTTGCTTTCACTGGCTCCACCGCAGTCGGTAAACAATTAGCGAAGGTGACCGCCGGCACCGGTAAAAAACTAAGCCTTGAGCTTGGCGGTAAATCGGCAAACATTATTTTCGCCGACGCCTCCATCGACCAAGCTGTCGAAGGGGTCATCAGCGCTATTTACTTTAATCAAGGTCATGTATGCTGTGCCGGCTCACGTTTGTTCGTGCAAGAATCGGTTTACGAAGAAGTCCTCGAGAAACTAGAAATCCGTCTGCGCAGTTTGCGTATCGGCGACCCGCTAGATAAAAACACTGATATCGGTGCCATCAATTCTCCGGAACAATTGAAAACGATTAACGCTTACATCGAACAAGCTAAAAAAGAGGGTGCCAAATGCCATCAGTTAAAACGCAAGCTGCCGTCCAAAGGTAACTGGTGCGTACCTACTTGGTTTAGCGGGGTCCAACCTGCTCACACCATTGCGCGCGAAGAAGTTTTCGGGCCGGTGTTAGCGATAATGAGTTTTCGAACTCCTGAAGAGGCGATTCAACGCGCCAACAACTCTGCTTACGGTTTAGCCGCCGGCATCTGGACGGACAAGGGTGGCAAAATCCTCGACATCGCTTCTAAATTAGAAGCCGGAGTGGTGTGGTGTAATACCTACAACCAATTCGACGCCTCATCCCCATTTGGCGGCTACAAAGAGTCTGGTTTCGGTCGCGAAGGCGGACGCCAGGGCTTACTTGAATACTTAGATTTCGGAGGTGCACGATGAGTAACGATCGCTTAGCAGTATTAAAAACGTACAAACTTTTCATCGGTGGTTCGTTTCCACGTACGGAATCCGGACGCACGCTGCCGGTACTCGATGCAAAAGGTAACTTACTCGCACATCTCTGTCACGGCTCGCGCAAAGATTTGCGTAACTCAGTAGTGGCAGCGCGTAAAGCGCAAAAGTCATGGGCTGCACGCGCGGCCTATAACCGCGGACAGATTATTTATCGCATGGCTGAAATGCTTGAAGGAAAGCGCAGCGAGTTCATCGATGCTATCGCCGCGACTTGCGATGGCGGGGTACGCCGTGCAACGAAAGAGGTCGATGCGGCGATTGATTGTTTAGTTAATTTTGCTGGTTGGGCCGATAAGTATTCGCAAGTGGTGGGCTGTAATAATCCGGTGGCTGGCCCGTTTTATAATTTCACTGCACCTGAAGCTACGGGGGTGGTGGGCGTGATTGCACCTAATGACGAACCTTTGTTGGGCTTGGTGGCGATGCTGGCGCCGGTGATTGTGTCGGGCAATACCGCAGTGGTTTTAGGTAGCGAAAAGCATCCGTTATGCACGTCGATTTTTGCTGAGGTATGTGCAACTAGTGATGTACCGGGTGGCGTGGTTAATTTGCTTACTGGTAAGCGCGGCGAGCTGCTTGAGCATTTCGCGAGTCATCGTGATTTGAATGCGATTGCTGCGGCGGGGTGTTCGGCTAAACAACGCACCGTTTTAGAACTCGGTGCCGCGGATAATCTCAAGCGAGTACGCGTGAGTGCGTTAAAAGGACGCGCTTGGTACGACGTGCGTCAAGTGCATTCGCCATATCGCATCGAGCGCTTTGTAGAAATGAAAACGGTGTGGCATCCGGTGGGTAGTTAACAGCTGACATGCCCTGGTACGACACCTTTTCAAATGTCTACGACAGCACTGTAGAATTAGTCTACAAAAAATACCGCTCACAAGTAGCCGAGCAACTGCATCTCAAGCCCAACGCTGTCGTCCTCGATCTTGCTTGCGGTACTGGCCCGAACCACCCGCACCTGCTTGAGCGTATGTCGGGCGCGGGTCTAATTATTGCAGTCGATTACTCCGCAGGTATGATTGAGCGCGCGCGCAAAAAATCTCAGCGCAACGGCTGGAATAACATCGTGTTTATTCAGCAAGATGCCAATCAACTTAGTTTGCAAGACATTGAAAATGCAGTCGGACGGCCGGTGCAAATCGACAGTGTGGTGGTGACTCTTGGTTTGTCA
>JBLINB010000005.1:0-57202 GCA_047638975.1 Myxococcota bacterium | reverse complement strand
CTTTAGGTATAGCAATGAGCACTCCGGCAATCGCCTCGCCTGCAATCAGACCTGACGATAACAATACACCATGTTCATGCCCGCGGTCGCGACTTTCTTGAGTTTTATGCTTGCGTGCAGCCGCCCACGCTATAAGGCCACCTACTAAAATGGCCGTAGATAGGCCGAATGGCAAGTACATACCGACCGCAACCGGCATCACGAATAGTCTAAATTTAGAGCCGCGCGGCTCTAGAATCATTTTATCAATGATAATCATGGCTAGGCCAAATCCTGCACCAACGCTGATTAAGCCCCACGGTAATTCTGCATCACCAAAGAAGCCTTGCATTAAACTAGCAAAGAGTTGAGCCTGCGGTGCCTCGAGTGCGCCGACTTCACCCGTGCCAATTCCATATGCCCCGTGCAACAGACTCAACACCGGAGCCATGACAAAGGCGGCTGTAATCACGCCAATAATTTCGGCCCACTGTTGGCGATAAGGCGTAGCCCCGACAATATGACCGGTTTTTAAGTCTTGGCACACATCACCAGCGGTGCACGTCGCACAACACACCACGCCAGCCACTCCCATTGTGGCAAGAATTGCAACCTCTGGCTCAAAACCAAATAAGGCGATGACTGCCGAGGTGAGCAGCACAGAACAAATAGTCATGCCACTGACAGGACTGTTAGAGCTGCCAACCAAGCCAACGATATAAGATGCCACTGCCACAAAGAAAAAGGAACACACCAACATCAGCGGTGTAGCGATTGCAGAAACCATCCAGCTGTCTGAAACGTCGCGGTATAAAAACAACACCACTATCGCCGTTGCTAATGTTAGTAGCAACAACCAGCGACGATCAAGGTCACGTTCCGTTCGTGGAATTTCTTGACGGTTCATAGATGACGCATACGAACCCATCGTTTCACGGATTCCTTGCGCTATGCCATCTCTGATTTGCAAAATAGACCATAGGCCACCAACTATCATCGCGCCGACACCTAGATAACGCACATCGCCTTTAACGAGGTTAGTGAGTAAATCGGAGCCCAAAGGTGCGGCGGTCATATCGTAATTGCCTTGGGCAATCATTACCGGCGCAGTAAGTATCCACGCTAAAGCACCGCCGATAAAGACCAACGCCGAGATATTAAAGCCAACGATATAGCCGACTGCGATTAGCGCTGGCGAGGCCGTGAGGCCTGCAAAAAACTGTGTGGGCCCAACGGCTATAGTTGTTTTCAGGCTGCCGACCAGCACACCAACCCCATCTGTTAGCACTTTAATAAAAGTACCTAGACCTAACGCACCAAAGACTATTTTCATGCCGCCGCCGCCCTCTTCACCAGCGCGCAATACTTTGGCACAAGCTACTCCTTCTGGATAGATCAAAGTTTCATCTTCAACAATCATTGGGCGGCGCAACGGAATCATGAACAGCACTCCGAGTAAACCGCCTGCCATAGCTACGAGTGTCGTTGTCCAATAATCAAATTCCGTCCAGACGCCTGCAATAATCAAAGCCGGCATGGTGAAAATGATGCCCGCCGCCAACGATTCTCCGGCGCTAGCCATGGTTTGCACCATATTATTCTCAAGGATAGTACCGCGCTTAAGCACGCCTTTGAGGATTCCCATCGAGATTACTGCGGCCGGGATAGAGGCACTTACAGTCATTCCTGCGAATAATCCTAAGTAAACATTGGCTATCGACATCACGATACCAACCAAAATACCTAGTATGACGGCTAGAACCGTAAACTCAGGTACGCCCTGCGGAATTGAAGAATGCTTAAAGTCTGGTGATGACATGTGTAGATTTTAGTCGAACTACACTATGATGTCTTTAATAATGACTGCAATTCACCGTAATTTGTCTTTGAGTGCCCTTTTTGGCGCAACTCTATTAAGTTGTGCCGTAAACACTAGCTGTGGTAACGAAAACACTTTAACCCCGATTGATCCCGCCAGCATTAGCTTCGACGAGCAACGGGCTTTTGCCGATTTGCAATATTTATGCGACGAGATAGGCACCCGCCGCATCGGCACTAAAGGTTCAAAGAAAACTCAAGAGTGGTTGGTCAGCACACTAACCGACATCAACGGCTGGACGGCGTCCACAGATGAATTTATTGCTGTTCCTCCACGCGGTGCACGACGTCAAGCCGAAATTACTGGCGCCAATGTTTTTGCGCGACGTGCAGGAAGCATACCCGGTGAAATCTGGATATGCTCGCACTATGACACTTTTGACAAGCCAGGCTTTGTCGGCGCCAACGATGGCGGTTCATCGACAGTAGTTTTAATCGAGTTTGCACGTCAACTACAAGGCGATACTCCGCTACCTGGCATGAGCATCGTTTTATGTTGGTTTGATGGCGAAGAAGCTTTTCCGCCAGTCGCATGGAACGACAATGTCAATTCTACTTTTGGCTCACGCTATGTTGCTCAGACAAAAAAAGACGATGGAACCTTGAGCGATATCAAAGCCTTTGTGCTACTTGATATGGTTGGTGATAAAAGCCTTGGTTTAGTCAAAGATACGACGTCACATACGGGCTTGAAAAAAATATTTGAGAGGACTGCGCAGCAGCTTGACGATAGCAACATTTTTGTAGGTGAGAAAAAGGTTAGCGATGACCACATCCACTTTCGCAAACTCGGGGTACCTACTATCGACATCATCGACTTTAACTTTGGCCCGGCTAATTCTTATTGGCACACCACTCAAGATGTCATTGAAAACACCAGCGCCGAGTCATTAGGCCGCGTCGGACGCCTAGTACTAGCTGCCCTACCCACCATAAACGCCGAATACGGCGTAAGTGAATAGGGCCCTAAGCGTTTAGACTTCAGATTCGATTGGCGGTGGTTGCTGCAAAGGCAGCTCTATCGCCGGACGTGGTGCATCCATCGCTATAGCCTTACTGTTGCTTAGGTCGAGTTCGCCGTCGCCCTGCAATTCTTCGAGGTCGACACTGACGACCATCGACACACCACGCTTACGCATAGTGACGCCGAACAAACGCTGACAGCGTGACATCGTTATACGATTGTGCGTTACAACCAAGAATTGAGTAGTACCGACGAAGTCTTGCAGCACATTTGCGAAGCGTTCAACGTTAGCATCATCAAGAGCCGCATCTACTTCGTCAAGCAGACAGAATGGCGACGGACGCGACTGGAACACTGCTAGCAGCAACGCCAGCGCGGTCAAGGTGCGCTCGCCACCTGACAACAGATTGATGGAACGCAAATCTTTGCCCGGTGGACGCACTGCTATTTCGATACCCGCCTCAAGAGGGTCAACGCCTTCTTCGAGACTAATAGATGCTTTGCCGCCGGAGAATAACCTACGGAAGATAGATTCGAACTCGACTTTGACTTTATCAAAAGTCTCAACGAAGCGTTCGCGACATTGTCCATCTAACTCTTCAAGGGTTTCTTCGAGGTTAGTTTTTGCAGCCACTAAATCATCACGCTCGGAGATCAAGAAGGACTCGCGCTCGGCGCGCTCTTCTAGTTCATTAACGGCGTCTAGGTTTACTGAGCCGATACGTTCAATACGCTGACGGCTATCTGACATCTCTTGACGCATACCGTCAAGATTAGCGTCTTCAGCAAAGACCTCTTCACGCTCGATGCCAAGACTATTAACCATACTGTCAAGTGCTTGGCCAAATTCTTCTTGAACGCCGCGCTGTAGCTCTTGAGATTGCAAATCTAACTTCTGCAATTCTAGATCAGACTGGTGGCGGCTAGCGACTAACGACTCATAGCGCTGTGACTCGCCAGTTGCTTGCGAGCGTGCATGATGCAAAGCATGTGTAGCACGCTCGACATGGGACTCGGCTTGCTCACAACGTTCGGTCAAATCGGCACGTCTCTTCAGCAAATCGGTGCGTTTAACTCGTGCCTCTTCGGCCTGCTGGCGCAATCCGGATCCGCGTCCTGACAAGCTATCTAATTCTTGCTGCAAAGACTGACGCTCTGTAGCTTGACGCTCGGAGCGAGAGGCTAATTCTGAATGGCGAGTGGCCCATAAGCGCAAATCTTGCTCGCATTGAGATTTGTCAAGACGCGCATCTTGTGTTTTAGAAGACTGCTCTTCGAAAACCACATCTAATTCTTTAAGCGCTCCTTCTTTCTCATCGAGATGCTTGATTAATCCGAGACGTAAATCTTCGTAGTGATCGCGCTTAGCGACGGCTTCATGTTCGATGCTGACCGCTGATGCTGACAGCTCGGAAAGCTGAGTACGCTGCGACTGCAAGGCACTATGCTCTTCGACGAGCAAAGTGTGGCGCTGCGCCAGTTGCTTATCACGCGCCAACAATTCTTCTAAGGTGTCGCGTACTATAGAAAACTGTTCGCGTAATGTTTCGCAGCCTATCTGTGATTTATTTAACTCGGCAGCACAATCTTGTTCAAGCTGGTGCGCCGAATCGTATTCGATATTCGCTTCTGCCAAGGTTGCCTCAGCATTTTGTTTACCGTTACGGCGCGCTAAGACTCCGGCAGCATCTTCGGAGTTGACTCCGTGACGCACATAGCCTTCTGCCACCAAATCTCCAGTAGCCACCAAGAACATCGCTTGCGGGTTTTGTGAAGCGAGTTGTTGAGCAGTACTTAGCTCATCCACGCAGTACAACGCACCTAGGCGTGCACATAGCGCTTGGCGCACTATCAAATCACCCTGCAACAGCTCGAATAGTGGAGTTGCTCCTTCGAGGCTAGCAGGTACTACAAAATTATCGACTGGAGAGAAGAAGTCAAAGACACCCTTCGGCAAATCGGCATCTGCAATCTCGCCTTCATTCCAGAAAGCGTGTTGCATGCGGCCTAACAAGTTTTCAAGGATGACATCCCATGGCGCAGCAATACTAACCTTGTCTAAGACCCAATCACTAATCGCATTACTGCTGTCTTCAACAAATTTGCGCAGATGATCTGGAACGCCTGGCATCTCTTCGTAGACAACACCGTATGCTTCAACGCGTGCGACTGCGGACGCCTTGTGCTGTGCGGCTTCATGCGAGACTCTTTTAAATCCGACATGCTTATCATTTAAATCTTCACTTTGACGCTTAGCATCTGTGACGGCCAGTTGTTGCTGATCGAACTGCTGCTGGCTTTCTTGAAGCTTTGTCTGAGTCTCGCCAACGGCAGTCTCGGAGGTAGATAGTTCGTCGACGATTTCGGTAAAGCGGCGTTCGATTACACCTAAACCACCTGCTGATTCGGAACGCTGCTTGGCAGCATCTGCTATCTTGTTATTCCAGGTAGAACGCTGCTGCAAGGCTTCAAGAATGTCGCCGCGCATATCTTCAACATCTTTTCTGGAGGCGTTGCGTGATTCGCGCACTTCAATAAACTTGTTCTCGATGTCGGACAAGCGCTTAGTAGCATCAGCAACGCGCGCATCAAGACTATTCTTTTCATCGAGCAACTCTGAGTTAGCCTCACCGTCTTTCGTTTGTTCTGCAACCAGAGTTTCGAGCCGCGTGTTGTCTTTAACGACCTGTGCATCAGCTTCAGTAGCACGCGTTTGCAAACCTGCAACACGTTCTTCAAGAGTGGCAACTTGTTCTTTAATTTGCCCTGATTCATTACGCAAAGATTGATGACATTCGCGCAAGACATTCAGCTCTTTTTCTAATTCAGAAAAATGGCTTTCGTTTTTATCACGCTGCTCGCTTAACGCTTCAATTTCAGTAATAACTTCTTTTAGCGTTTCGCGAATCAATGCTGCTTGAGACTGCCAAGTGGTAGAATCGATCAAAGCAAAACGGATACGCAAATCGCGATAGCTGTCGCGTAGTTCAATAAAACGTTTAGCTTTACCCGCCTGCATACGCAAGGAACGAACCGTGCGCGAAACTTCATCAAGCACCGTATCTACTTTCGACAAGTCGCGCTCTACGCCTTTTAATTTTAATTTCGTTTCGTGCTTACGCGCCTTATATCTTGAAATGCCAGCGGCCTCTTCAAACACAGAACGCCGCTCCTCAGGATTTGCTGCCAATACGGCATCGATCTTACCCTGCGCTAAAACCATATAACCTTGCACTCCGAGCCCAGTGTCTAGCAAGACTTCGCGTACATCTTTACGGCGCACTTTACGGCCATGCAACAAAAACTCTGATTCGCCGGAAGCGAATAAACGGCGGCCGACAGCGACTTCACCACCTGCCTCTACCACAACGCCTTCGGGGTCACCGAGGATGACTTCAACCATGGCATAAGGTGAAGCGGAACGACCTTCGGCACCTTTGAAGATGACGTCGTCCATCGAATCGGCGCGTAAAGCTTTGGCAGAACGTTCGCCCATTACCCACAGTAGAGCATCGACTACATTTGATTTGCCACAGCCATTAGGGCCCACGATACCAGTGAGTCCGTGTTCAACAGGAATGACTGTGCGGTCGGCGAAGGACTTAAATCCTTCGAGTTCTATTCGTTTTAAGTGCATGTGTTTGAATCGTCGCAGGGGGATGATTGAGCGGACTGCGTTTGCGGCAGGAGTCGGTCGCGCAGAGAGCTGTTATGTAATATAGCAGCAGGTAATTCGAGCCATGGAGCGGAATCTAAGGCTAATTTCAGCGAGGCGTCGCTATCGACAGTAGCCCACGCCACTTCGTAGGCATCGCTTAGCTTGAGGTCGTCGCGCTCGGCAAGGCGCGCACCGATGGATTGAGAATGCGGAGGCAAAGAATGTTCGAGACGCACTTCGTTTTGACTAGCTATTTTTTCGAAACGGCTACGTAAGGACAAGACTAATTGCGAACGCTTAACGACCCGCAAGCGCGCATCGGGATACAAGATGTCGAGCGCCAGATCGAGACCAGCCGGAACAATGTTCACTCGCGGGTGCGTAATGTGTTCGGCGCGAACAGCTAAAGTCGCAAAGACATCGCAAACCAAAGATAAGGTTTGACTGACGCGTTCTAAGAAAGCATTAGTATCGAAAGCATCAACCTGAGTGGCGAGCAGCGCTAAGTTAATGGCTGCACCACGATGTAAAGTTCTGCAACTTTGATCGGCTTCATTTGGCATTGGACGTGGCGGCTGCCATTGCACAACCGTGCGTTCGCCATCGACTAAAAGCTGCGCGTCTTCTTTAGACAGGCGCATGAAACTTGAGACCGGCATCGAATGCCAAACACCGCTTGCCGACCACTTCTTCGCAAGCTCGCCATTCGACGTTGAGAAACGCAGACGACATGCTGGACTCTGCAACCACAGTGGCAATTGCACTGCTAAGTCGCTAAGTTCTAGAGAGCGTGGGATAAAGACTTGCAACTCGTGCGTTTGGAAGCGCGTTTCGGCAACTCTTTGAAAGAATTGCTGCTCATTTTCATCAGCATGCGGATGCAACCACATACGCGTAGGTCGCAGCCAATCTCCGAGTGCATATAAATCAAATTCTCCGGCTTTAAATGCCGTAACATGCGCTGTATTGAGGATATCCTCGAGTGCAAAGCGCGATAACACTTCTTCGCCAATAAGTGGGCGTAGGTCTTGAGATTCTGGGCCCATTTGTGGCAATGAACCGCAACGTCCTTGGCCCGGAATACATGCCCCGCCTAACCAAGCATTAAGTGAAGTACGATCGACGCCAAGCAATGAGGACTTACCCGAGATACTGCGCATTCCTAAACTGTGGCTTTCGACATCGGACAAACTTGAAATCAAATCCGTAGAGATGCGTACATACCCTAAAAAGCTCAAGCGGCGTTCGACGCGGCGAGCAACTAAACGCGCCACACTCGATTCAATATATTGATCGCGCACAAAAGACAAAGCCAAGCGCGAACGATCGAAGTGGCTCAAGCCATCATTAACATCGATGATTCTTAATTCTGCAACGGCCTGTTCTTCTTCTTTGCGATACTGCAAATAGGCAGCAGCAGCTTCGTGCTGTTCGTAAGATTCAAAAACATCACTACAAGCAGCAGCTAATTCAATGGTGGTTACGACCTTATCTTTCTCGGCCAAGCGCACCTGGACTGTTTCGGAAAACTGCAAAGCCAGTTTAAAGTTGGCACCCACGGCCGCCAATGCTGCAGAAACAGAATCTGCAAGCTTCATGATGTCGAAACTTTCGTTATTGCCATCACGTTTACGCACCCGGCGTAAGTTACGACTTATGACCACTGTTTTTTAACAATAATGGCTTAAGCTCGTGAACGAATTGTTCTACGTCTTTGAATTCGCGGTAAACAGAAGCGAAGCGCACATAAGCAACTTGGTCGAGCTTCTTGAGTTCGTCCATCACTAGCTGGCCAATGTACTTACTGCCCACTTCGCGATCAAACATCTCAGAAAGATTGCGCTCGATGGATGCCGTAATATTGTCGAGCCCCTCCATTGAGACTGGACGCTTTTCGCAAGCCTTGAGCATACCTTTATATATCTGGTTGCGGTCAAATGGCACACGCGAGCCGTCCTTTTTTACAACGCGCAACGGAGTTTCTTCCATGCGTTCGTAAGTCGTAAAACGGCGAGAACATTGTTCGCATTCGCGGCGGCGGCGAATGGAATAACCATCAGCAGCAGAGCGCGAGTCAATGACACGATCTTTGTCGGATTTACAGTATGGGCAACGCATTGTATTTTTAAAATCCTCTGGGGCAACCACCAATGGTTGTGGGTAACTTTGCAATAACACCATTGCACCACAAGACTTAGTGGTATTCTAAACCAAATCAGCCTATTTTCTACCTCTTTTTACTATTTACCCACACAAAATGCTGAAAATAGGCGGTCTAACAAGTCGTCCGGGGTCATTTCGCCAACTAATTCGGCTAACACCGCCAAAGCTTGATGCAATTCAGCAGCGACTAAGTCTTGTTGCCCGCCCATTGCCAACCACTGCTCAGCTTGATCCACCGATGCCGACGCCGCTGAGAGTGCCTGCTGGTAGCGTTCACCATTGCGGATGCGCTGCGCGATAATGCCCTCGGACTCGTTAAAAAAGGACTCAATGGCCTGTTCGAGTACTGCCGCAGCGGCGTTTTCATCTTCGTCAATACTAAGATGGACAAATTTGTAATCACCGAGTCGCTCACGTAAAACATCCTCAAGCTCAGCATGTGGATGGCTAGCAAGATCGGCATGCGTAAACACCACCAGTAACGGCATGTCCGGCAAAGTCTCTGGCAACATTTCTGGCGGCGTATGCGGATGCAAACACAGTAAAGTCATGTCCGCTTGATTAAAGTCATTGGCTAGCTCTCGCGCTCTGGCATCGCGCTCATCGACCGACAAACCGCCTAACCCCGGGAAGTCAATAACATCGACAGCCATCTCGCCGCGCATATTTATCCATGCCGAGCGCCGACAATCGCGTGTAGTGCCCGCTTGTTCAGAGACTAAACTAGGTGTTTTTGTAAGACTACTAAACAGAGTGCTCTTACCGGCATTTGGCGGACCAAGCAATAAACAGCCGAAGCGTGAACCGCGCGTGACAATGCGCAGCTGCTGAGTATGCAAAGCATCGCGTAGTATTTGTTGCGCATGCATCACATGCCCAATAACTTCAGCAGGTTCTAAATCTTGAGAATCGCCCTCTTCAAAATCTAAACCGGCCTCGAGTTCAACTAACGACGCCATCAGTTCGTCACGTACAGCCGCCATCTGCTGCCCTAAGCCACCACTTAATAGCTGTGTTGCAGCACGTGCGGATTCGACCGAACGCGACTGCACCAATTCAAGAACGGCCTCGGCTTGGCTTAAGTCTAAGCGCCCGTTTAAAAACGCACGTCTCGTAAATTCTCCGGGTTGCGCCGCTAACAATCCGCAACTCAATAAGCTCTGTTCGAGTTTTTGCAGCAACACCAGGTTGCCTGGTAAATGAAACTCAACGACATTTTCTCCAGTGGCTGACTGCGGGGCACAAAAAGTTAAAGCCGCGATTTCGAAGCTAAACTCTTTATACAAATGGCACTCAAAATACTGGATAGAGCGATTTTCGAGCAACTTATGGCCAGCTGCATACTCATCCATCCAGGCCTGTAGCTCTTCAAAAAGAAAAGGACCGCTGCAACGCAGTACCCCGCGAGGAGCAGGAATCATTGGCGTTGCAACGGCGAAAATTGAGTGCTTCACTGAATAAGCTATTTTGCCTGATTGATCTCAGCGGCAGTAGGTACTGGCCAGCGCTTACGAATAACGCGTTGCTCGAAGATGCCTATCAAAGATGACACAATCATATACAACGACAATCCGGCGGCATAGTTGTAGAGCACAAAACCGAAGATGATTGGCATCATAGTCATCATCTTTTGCATTTGCGCCTGCTGCGGATCTGTTGGCTTAGGCATTGAACGCTGATGATAAACCCACAACACCACCATGATAATAGGCAAGATATTAAGGGTGGTCATGCTGCTCAATAACGGCAAATCAGCGATAGGTCCGCCGAAATCCAAGAACGCATCGGGTTGCGACAAGTCTTCAATCCAACCAAAGAAAGGTTCGTGGCGCAGCATAATCGAAGAGCGTAATGCTTGAAACAAACCGATGAAAATCGGCATCTGTAGGAACATCGGCAAGCAGCCACCAATGGGTGGAGACAGGCGATGCTTCTTATAGATTTCCATTGTCGCCTTGTTTTTCTTTTGCGGATCACTCGCGTATTTTTTATTGATCGCTTCAAGCTGTGGCTTAACAACAGCCATCTTGGCTTGATAGGTCGCCATCTTTATTTGCGAAGTACGCATGATTGGAAAGACTGCTGCCTTTACCAACATTGTTAACAAGATAATCGCTATGCCGTAGTTGCCTACTAAACCATAGAACATTTGCAACAACCATAAAATGGCCGGCGCAACAGATGACGTAAAGAATATGCGATAAAAGAAACTACGCTCGTAGTCGGCATAGTCAATCAACTCGGACATCTCGGCATAGGCGCCTGAGTTCAGTTCATCGCGGTCTTTAGGCCCGATGTACCATTGGAAGTTGCGCGACACAGCGGAATCTACTGCACTGAAATGCAAAGGGAATACTCCATTTACCGAAGCACGTAACCAATAAGGAGACTCTTGAGAGACCACTATGCTGGCGCCGTCATCACTTGCTAGCGCTTGCGACAAACCATAATCATCGAATAGTGTCTCATACTTTGCTCCCTGAAAGCCCTTATCATTAGCTGGGCGGATGATCGAGACAAAATACTTTGATCCTTCAACAACAAATGGGATATTGGTGTCGGACCAGCGGCGCGTTACATCACGAATCTCTGGACGGTCGCCACCAGGTTCTTCGAAATCGATACTATCGAGTTCGCCGTATTCGGTTAATGCCACCCCGATGTAAGGGTTTGGATAAAAGTTGTCGTCTTCGATATAGATGCCGCCACCGGTACCTAGTTCGAGCTGTAGGTCGCGTCCGAGTAGTTGCTTGTCGTGTGCAATGGCACTAATAATCGCATCAAAATGGTAGCCATCGCCAAGCGATACTTCTTTAACTATCTCGAGACCATTCTCGGCAACCAGACTAAAGCGTAACGAGTTTTCATTTGCAACAACTTGCCACTCTGCAGCATCTAAATTGGGCTTAGACCTATTCAATACGTCGGTGGTAGTTAATAAATCGTCAGCCTCAATAAGGCGGAATGCGTCGCGACGGCGGTAGTTAACGCTTGAAGCTAAACCGCCCTCTGCCGGGTTTTTAGAATCTACCCACAGCGAGTTATAAATCAACATACCGTGCTCTGTAGCATTCGCCGTATTCAATTCAGCATTAAACTTTTTAAGATAAATCTTGCCACAACTCGCACCGGTGGCGCTCCATTGGCTATAGATCAAATCGTTTTCTAAGATTAACGGATATGATTCCGGAACCGGTTCGACAAAGGACTCAACCCATGCTCGACCTGCTGATTCGGTACTTACTTTGTCGTCGCCCGGGAAGCACACTTGCATTAATACAACTGCTGCTAAGCCCCAAAGCAATAATGAGAAAATTCTCTTACCCATAATTCTTATTTTTTATTTATCTACCAACCTGCAAGCGCATACTTAGCTTTTCAGGCAATTTTGCGTCAAGGATTAACTTTTGAGCAGATTCTATTTGGTATTCAACACGGCGCCAGCTTACGCGCTTGCCGTCGAGAAGGACGTAGCATAACTCAGGATTGCGATCGCGGGGCTGCCCCACGGAACCGACATTAATGAGGTATTGCTCGCCGTCAATTAATTCAAGGCTATCGTTACCGACAGCTGGCGTGAATGATTTGCCGGGACTAAAGTGGCCCGGATGATGAGTGTGTCCGTAAAAGCAAACATTATTTGATAGCTCTGCGAAATTCAATTTTAGTGCCTCGCAATCTGCTTCGAGATTAGGCAACAAATATTCGGTCTGCGGCTGTCGAGGAGAAGCGTGCACGATGTGATAACTGGTGCCATCAGCGTCGGTGAACTCGGACATCTCGCGAGGCAATGAGTGCATAAATTCAAACAGCTCTAGAGCTTTAGGATTACTATGCAGTATATCCCGCGTCCAGTCGATGGCCTGGCGTGCCCACTCATTGAAATATAACGCCATGCTTTCGCGCAATAACGCGTCATCGTGGTTGCCCAGTAGAGTTATCTCGCAGGTTTCACGTATCTTCAGGATCGTTTCAATGGGCGCACCACCATAGCCAACGACATCGCCTAAACACAAGATGCGAGTTGCACCTTGCGCCTTAATGTCTGCTAAAGCGGCCTCTAACGCATGAATGTTAGAGTGAATGTCGGAAATGATTGCAATCACAGTATCTATGTTAACGAACCACGCGTAGTTTAACGTCGCGTGACGCCCAAGGTGACAATTGTATATAATCCGTTTTGCCAATGTCAATCCACTCTCTTGCACTCTCAGTCGCTGTTGCGGCATTATTCGGATGTTCTGCGCCGCTTAACCACCAGCCACAGGACGCCCCCTTAGTCATCATCGATGGCCAAGAAATCAGCAGCGAACACTACAAAGAATTTATTTACACTAGCGTTGCTAGCAGCGAATTGGCCCGGATGGTAGACACCGTACTTATTCAGCAAGCAGCCGACAAATTCGGGATTACAATAAGTGCCGACCGCCTAAACGAGCACGTGGATTTGGCTTGGACAGATCTGCGCGGCGGGATGTCAGAAGACGCCTTCCAGGCGCAATACCGAAAGTTGGGTTTCGACAAGCAAGCGACTCTAAAGGCGCTACGTGCTAGCGCAACGACTCAGTTGCAGCTTGAAGATTACGTCGTCGCCACGCGAGTGATTACCGATGAAAAACTGCAACGTGCTTTTACTGCACAGTATGGTCACGCTGGGATCGAAGTTGAAGTTGCGCACATCATGATTATTGCGCATTACATCCATGCTGCCGCACTACGTGATAACAACGAAATTAGTTTTGAACGCGCGCAAGAGCTTGCCTTAAAAGAAGCAAAGGCCTGCCTTGAAAAGTTATCGGCGGGTGCAAACTTCTCAGAGATGGTTGCTGAATATTCAAATGATACTTCCAGTAATCTTAATCAAGGCTTACTAAGTACTTATCGCCCAGGCATGTATGGTGAGGCATTCGAGAAAACGGTTAACCGTCTAAATCCACAGCAAACATCTGAAACGCTTGTTGAATCTGGCGCAGGACTACATATTGTGCGACTAAATTCAAGAGTGGTTACCGCGCTTGATGACGTACGCGAACAATTAAGTCGCGAGTTACTCATAGCGACGCCAGGACTTAGTGAAATCAAGCAAGCCATTATCGATTTGCGTTCTGCTGCGAAAATCGAATATCGCGATCTTGATTAGCAAACGCCGTAAACCTTTTCGTCAAGGATTAGTTGCTGCACTTGAGGCGGCAAACCTTGTGGCATATTCTTAGCAGCTAATTGTTTCCGGATAGACGATGAACTTAAATCGACTACCGGCATATCAATAAATTGCGCGCGAAAGGTCTCTTTTAAGGGTTGCGGAAGTTGATTGCGATAATCTTCTAACTGCGCATGCCCCCACTGCGGACGCGGCATCAACAGAAACTCGCAGCTAGAAAACAAACGCGGCAAGTCGTGCCAAGTATTAAGATGCGATAAAGAATCGCCGCCTAATAAAAAATATAATTGGCGTCGCGGCTTGTCTGCAGCGAGTTTCGACAAGGTATCTACACTAAAGCAAGAACGCCGAGCGTCGATTTCTATGCGACACAAACTTTCAGTTGGATTACGTCCGATCAAGACTTGTTCGATACAGCGCGCTCTAAATTCGGCATCTGCTGGTCGCACATCTAATTTATGCACCGCATGCCATGACGGCAGCCATAAGAATTCATCGACCTTGAAGTTCTTTTGGACGGCATCGGCGACCGCTAAATGCCCATCATGCAGTGGGTCAAAAGATCCGCCGAAGACTATGGTGTTCATGCCTCACACAGTAAGTTGTGTAGCTCTGCTTGCGGAACGGTCTGCTCACTTTTGGCATGCATATCTTTGAGAACAATTTGTTGTGCAGCTGCTTCATCAGCACCAAGCACAATCGCCCAACGCGCCCCACTACGGTTAGCTTCTTTAAATTGCGCCTTTAATGATTTTTGACGGTGATCAATCTCAACGCGGACGCCATCTACGCGTAATTGTTCGCAGATCTTAAACAATGCTGGGCGTTGCTCATCCGCAATGGCTACTGCGTAAACTTGCGGCAACAAATCTTGCTGCAAGTCAGCAAGACTAGACGCATCAGGCAAGTTCAATTCAGCGAGTGCTAATTCGGTAGGCGTAAATCCGATGGAGAAGCCTACGCCTGGCGTAGCTCGGCCACCCATCTCTTCGACTAAACCGTCGTAACGACCACCACCGCACAATGCTGAACGTGCGCCGAGCGGTGGATAATGCACTTCAAAAACCGTACGTGTATAGTAATCTAAACCGCGCACAATCGAGGGGTCGTTAATCACCTTCAACCCTAGATTTTCGAGGCTGGCCACAAACTGTTGATGATGCGAGCTTGCGTCGTCATCCATCACCGTAAACAAACTTGGAGCATTGGCATTCAGTTCTATGCAGCGTTTCGACTTGCAATCAAGCAAACGATAAACGTTGCGCGTATAGCGTGACTGGCAATCATCACAACGCTCGCTTGCGCCTTGCATTTGCTTACTAAAAAACTCGCGCAGCGCGGTGCTCCATTTTTCGCGGTCAGCCGCATCGCCCATACTATTAACCCGGACCTCCAGCTGATCATCAAAGCCTAATTCTTGAAAAAAGCGGACCGCAATACTGACGACCTCCGCATCTAAGCTTGGCGACTGTGCGCCAAAGGCTTCGACTCCGAACTGAGTAAATTGACGCTCGCGCCCTTTTTGTGGGCGCTCGTAGCGGAACATCGGGCCAATATAGAACCACTTTTGCAGCGGTGCGGATGCGGCGAAACCACCCTGCACGTAGGCTCGTGCAGTGCTTGCCGTACCCTCTGGCCTGAAGGTGAACCCCTTAGCCATGGCCTCAGCGCCCTCTGAACCGCGACGGGGCACACTAAACATCTCTTTTTCGACCACATCGGAAGCCTCACCCAGCGAGCGCTTAAACAAACGGGTTTCTTCGAAAAGCGGCGTACGCACCTCTCGATAGCCAGCCGTAGCCGCCACTTTAGACGCGGTGCGCTCTAAGTGCTTGATTAATACAAGCTTGTCACCCAGCAAATCGCGGGTGCCACGTGGGTTAGTAAAAGGTTTTGCCGCCATCTAGACTTATAGGATAACGCCGCGCCACCATTGACGAGAAGCATCAGTAGCATTAACCTATACGGCATGCGTTTTACGCGCCTCTCAATGATGAAAAAGTTAATCACATTCGTATTCCTTCTTACAAGCCTTGCTGCATGTGCCTCTGGCCCTGCAACTAAAGATCAGGGCTTTGTTATGCGTCGTACATCCCTTGAGGCTGGTGTCGAATTCTGGGGAAAATACTTCCTCAACTGCGATAATAACAACCCTTACGCAACTATCGGAGACCTTTCACCGATGTCTAGCCCTAACGGGGTTTTCTCAAGTAATTCTTTTCACGACCTAACTTATAGTCACCGTGAAAAGACTGATCCACTTTACGACAGAAAGTCTTCTAGCGAATTATTTAAGTCTTGGGTGTTAAATTACCCAGACACACCTTACGGCGAATAATTAGCCTCGGTTTTTAGATAAATGCATCGCGCCATACCAATGGCGCCGTCTTTAGTTTTGACAAGTCGAAACTATTTAGCAAATCATGTGGCATCATTTCATTGAGGTCATCTGTAATCCCAGAAGCATAAGCTAGCCAACCAATCAGTTGCTGCGGGCTAACCTTTTGTTGGCGAAATTCTTTGAGGCTGGTATCGCCATGACGTTTGGCTAAACGGCGCATGTCTTGCCCTAGCACCAACGGCACGTGCTTGAATTCTGGTTGCGAGAAACCAAGCGCCCGGTAAATTTCTATTTGGCGCGCAGTGCTATCGAGCAAGTCGTCGCCACGCAATACTTCGGTGACGCCTTGAGCGGTATCATCGATGACGACAGCTAACTGGTATGACGCCTCGCCATTATTTTTGCATACCACGAAATCTGATAGTTTTGATGTTTCGAATGTCTTTAGACCACAGACGGCGTCATCAAATTCAACTTTCGGGCGCGCGAAATGGAACCTCCAGCATGGTTGACGGCCGGCTTGCTGCGCGGCATCACTAGCGGACGTATAGCGTTGATAGCAAGTTAATGGGTAAACCGTACTACCATCACTGGCATGCGGCGCACTAGCTGCCAACTCTATTTCGCGGCGCGAACAGGTACAGGGGTAAACATTCTCTTGCTCAATTAACTGCTCGAGAGCACTCTGGTAAAGTTGCGTACGTTGCGATTGATAAACTATTTCGCCATCGAAATCTAAGCCTAGCCAATCTAAATCTTCAAACAGCTGCTGCGCTGCACCTTGTTTGATACGCGGGCTATCAAGATCTTCTACGCGCATCAACAGGGTTCCGTTGCGCGAACGAATATCAAGCCAAGCTAATAAGAAACTGCGTATGTTACCTAAATGCATCACCCCAGTTGGACTCGGTGCAAGACGCCCGACAGGTGTTTTATGCGTCGCTTTGTTCATCGAGATTTTTCAGCAATTGACGCGGACTGCAGTGCTGTTCTTGGCTGGTGGCAACAACTTGTTTGAATTCTGGTTTAGCCCCAAGCACTTGCGCGCTATCAGAATGCATACGCAATTTATGACTTACCGAATCTCGCTCGACTTCGCAACGCGCTAAAGTATCACGCTGCAACACTGTGACACGAATGCCCAAAGTGCCGAGTAACTCGAACATCAATTGGCTTAACTGCTGCTGTTGTGTAATGTCGCATATGACGACAACCTCAAAACCAGGACGTGATTCTTTGGCCATCACTGGCAGCAGGTAGGCCTCGAGTATATTCTGCTGACGTATCTTCTCTAAGGCGTGACCAATAACTTCACCAGATTGATCATCAACCATTGTGCGTAACTCGACAACACATTCGGACGCATTTGACATTTCTTCAAGTTGCACCCGCAAAAAATTGCCGCGGTCTTCGAAATCGGCACTACCCATGCCATAACCGAAGTGCTTCGTGATAGCGGCATCGCGTGTGGCAAAATTAGCCTTCCAAGCGAGCAACAACGCAACCCCAGTTGGAGTGGCACGCTCGCCGCTTAATGCGAAGCCACAACTTGGCAAACCGCGCAACAACTCTAAAGTGGCGGGTGCTGGTACAGGCATTTGGCCGTGTTCGCACTTAACCATGCCGCTGCCTACAGTGATGGGCGAGCTATAGATTTGATCGACGTCGAGCAAATCTAGAAGTAAGCTTGCTAAACAAATATCAATGATGGAATCAACAGCCCCTACTTCGTGGAAATGGATCTGTTGGCGAGTGGTGTTATGCACCTTAGCCTCAGCCGTGGCCAATAATTCGAAGGCCTCGCGTGACCACTTGGCAGCCTGCACGCTTAGCGGTAGTTGGTCAATGATTGCAAGCACGTCGGACAGATGGCGATGAGGCTGCGCCGCGTTTACTGTTACCTTAAAGGTACAACCACGAATACCTTTGCGCATTGCTGTGGCGTATTCGGTATTTACTCCGGCAAACGGCAAGGCCGCAAGTAAGGCATCTGCCGCAGTGGTATCCATTTTGGCATCACGTGCGCAATCATAGAGCGCCGACACCAACATGTCACCAGCCACGCCACCGTAGAGATTAAGGAAAATACGCATCGAATTATTTTAACACTCTCGCATGCGCAAAGGGGCTATTGCGAGACTTATCGCAACTACTTTCAAATACCCCATTGCTTCTAGGCAATGCGCTGCCTCAGCCAAAGAGGCGCCGGTGGTGCTGACGTCGTCAATAACAATGACCACTTGTTGAGATCGATTTCTATTAAACAATATCCGCTGTGGCGCAAAACAGTTCTTTAGGTTTAAACGCCGTTCAACAGCGCCAAGGCTTGCCTGTTTTACAACCTGCCTACGCCGCCGCAGCAATGTTCGGTATTTAACTTTTGTAAGTCGTGCCACATTGCGCGCCATCGCTGCTGGCAAATACCAACCTTTGACTTTTCGGTGCCATGCTTCAGGAACCTGCGTTATGACGACGCTATGCTTTTCAGCAATCTCTGAGATGAGTGGACCCGCAGCAGCTACAAACATTTTTTGCAAGGCATAGTATTGACTGCAAAAGGCCTCGTCTTTGGCTTTGGATAATAGCGAAACTATCGGCCCAGAATATTCAAAACAAGCAAAGCGTTGTGACAAATCTAACAAAGGAACTTGCTGTAACTTTGGCTGAACCAGACTGGCACAAGTAGCGCACAACTGAACCTTACAGTCTGCAACATCAACTAATACCGCCAAGGTGTTACATGCGCAGCAGCTGGGCAATAATACCGCATCAAGAAATGGCGTCATACAAAGAAGACAACTGCGTCACCTCTGCGTTACGAATTATTTTATTGAATAATGCGGATTACGCGCACCAAACATTTTTGATGCTGGTTGCTTTACACCTAAAGCATCGCGTAATTTCTTTATGAAAGACTCGAGAGTGTCTTTCTCTGTAGCCTCTACACCAAATAGCGAGCCAATTTCTTGCGACAAGGCAATGTTGTCTTCAAATACAAAGGCATGATTACTAATATATTTCATTAGCGAGCGGCACATCGCTTTCTCGACCAATTTATCAAGAAAAGATATTGTAACCAATGACAACACTAATACTGCGATCAACGCACATGCAGCCGTAAGCGTTGTATATATGATAGGCCACAAGATGGACTGCAAGAAGAGTAAGCCGGCAATGCTAATCAGGCCAGCAGAAAACTGCGAACGTGCCTTGGCTTGCATTGCACTACGTAATGGCTGTAGCGAAACCAATTTTTCACCCATCAACGATGCCAGACGGTTGCTTGTGCTGCGTCGCGACCCGGAAGCCAAACTAAACAAGCCGCTAAGCAACAGACATACTGTTGCCAGCACCAAGCTGGCGTTGTCTACAAAATGTAATGAGATGTCGCTCATTTTATTCCCACTCAATGGTGCCTGGAGGCTTGGAGGTGATGTCGAGCACCACGCGATTAATACCACGAACATTGTTAATGATACGGCTCGAAATAGCCTGTAAACACTCGCGGCTAGGGTAAACCCAATCCGCCGTCATGCCATCATTCGATTGCACCGCACGAATCGCACACGCCTCTTCGTAGGTACGCTGATCGCCCATCACGCCAACAGAACTAGCGCCAGTAAGGACGGCAAAGTATTGCCAGACGCCGGCATTTTCGCCACGCGATTCGAATTCTTCGCGGACAATTTGGTCTGCTTTACGCAAACGCTCAATGCGTGCGGGCTTACAGTCGCCAACACAACGCACGGCTAGACCTGGACCGGGGAAAGGTTGACGATCGACCATTTCATCAGGCAAGCCTAAGAAGCGTCCGAGTTCGCGAACTTCGTCTTTAAACAGCCAACGCAATGGCTCGACTAAATCCATGTCGAGGTCGTCGGGCAAGCCACCAACATTGTGGTGCGACTTAATGACTTCGGTGGCACCGCCATGCGCCGCTACCGATTCGATGACGTCTGGATAAAGTGTGCCTTGTCCGAGGAATCTAGCATTCTCAAAACGCTGCGCTTGTTCGCGGAAAATCTCGACGAATTCATAGCCAATGATTTTGCGCTTCTTCTCTGGATCGGTTTCGCCAGCGAGTTTAGACAAGAAACGATCTCCGGCTTCGATGGTGGTTAAATCTAAATCAAAGTGCTCGCGGAAGGCGGCATCTACCATTTCGCGCTCTCCGGCGCGTAGTAAACCGTTATCGACAAAAACAGCATGACAACGTTTACCGATTGCCCGCTGACAAATTGCGCCGACTACTGAAGAGTCGACTCCGCCCGATAGACCCAGAACTATTTCGCCTGTTTCTCCGACTTGTTCACGTACTTTCTCTATCAACTCGACTGCCAAATCTTTTGGAGTCCAGTCGGCAGCACACTTACAAACGTCGAGCAAAAAGTTTTGCAGCATGCGCTCGCCTTGCTGAGTATGCCCCACCTCAGGATGGAACTGCACGCCGAATATGTTGCGTGAAACATCGCCAATCGCTGCTTCGGGGCAGTCTTTGGTATGGGCCATGCGCTCAAAACCAGCAGGCAACGATTCGACTCGGTCGCCATGACTCATCCAGACCACGGTATTAGGATCAACTTCATTAAACAATGCTGACGTATCGCTTATCTGCATTTTAGTGAAGCCGTACTCGCGAGATTCTCCGGCGATAACTTTGCCGCCGAGGTTCTCGCACAACCATTGCATGCCGTAGCAAATACCTAAAATAGGTACGCCGAAATCTAGCATTTCGATCGGTAGCTGCGGCGCATCGTCAGCGTAAGCCGAACCAGGACCGCCAGACAAAATGATGCCTTGCAAACCAGGTTGCTGTGCCGCCTCGAGTGCTTTATGAGGTGGGACTACCACCGAGAAAACTTTGTGTTCACGAACGCGACGCGCAATAAGTTGCGTGTACTGTGAACCGAAGTCAACGATTAAGATACGCTGATGCATGATTAAGTGGTCTTCCAGTAATTAGGAGCTTCTTTAGTTACCCGCACATCATGCGGATGACTCTCTTGTGCACCGGCGCCAGTAATTCTGACAAAACGCGCGCGGCTGCGGAATACGTCGAGATCTTCGGCGCCGAGATAGCCCATGCCAGAGCGAATGCCACCAACGAATTGGTAAACAAAGGGTGCAACTGGACCACGCGCTGGCACCATGCCTTCAATACCTTCTGGCACCAACTTTTGTTGTTCGTTAACACTACCTTGCCCATAGCGAGCCTTGCCACCTTCGACCATCGCCGTAAGTGAACCCATACCACGCACTGCTTTAAATGAGCGTCCGTTGTATAAGAAGGGTTCGCCGGGCGATTCATCGACACCAGCAAACAAAGAGCCAAGCATTACGCATTCGGCACCAGCGCCTAAAGCCTTTACGGCATCGCCAGAATGGCGGATACCGCCGTCGGCAATAACAGGCACATCGGCAGAATTGCAAACCTGACTTACATCATAGACCGCAGAAAACTGCGGCATACCAACACCCGCGACTACGCGCGTGGTGCAGATAGAACCTGGTCCAATACCAACTTTAATGCCGTCAGCACCAGCTTCGATCAATGCTTCAGCGGCTTCCATGGTGCAGATATTACCTGCCACCACATCGACTTTAACGCGCTTCTTTAATTCGATAACAGTCGCAATCACATTAGCGGAATGACCATGAGCAGTATCAACGACTAGCACATCAACCCCAGCATCGACTAGTGCCTCTGCTCGTTCGTAATCCATGGTGCCGATTGCAGCGCCGACGATCAAACATCCTTCGGAATCTTTAGCAGCCTGTGGATATTCGCTATCCATGCGAATATCACGCATCGTGATTAGACCGGCAAGTGAGTGATCAGCATTAACCAAGATCAATTTTTCTACTTTTTCCGAGAACAATATCTTGCGTGCTTCAGCTAAAGAAGTGTTCGGCGAGGATGTCACTAAATCGCGCGTCATCACTTCCGAGACGGGCTGTTCGTCGCCGCCTTGAAATTTAAGATCGCGGCGCGTCAGTATTCCGACGCATTTGTTGCCATCAACGATTGGCAAACCAGAAATGTTATGCGTTTCCATTGCCTCGCGCGCTTCACCAACTGTGCCGTTTGGCGACATCGTTAGAGGGTCGCGAATAACACCATGCGCACTGCGCTTTACAATTTCTACCTCGCGCACTTGTTCTTCAATGCTCAGGTTACGGTGTATGATTCCGATGCCACCTTCTTGTGCCAACGCAATTGCAAGGCTAGATTCAGTGACTGTATCCATCGCTGCTGAAGACAGCGGAATATTCAGGCGCACATTTCGAGAAAAACGAGTAAACGTTTCTACTTCGGTGGGCAGGACGTCGGATTCTTGGGGTATAAGAAGTACGTCGTCAAAGGTGAGGGCTAGTGGAAGCTCCATAGTCTATTCTAACGGATTTGATTGCTAGTTGGTATAATAGTAGGCCCATAATTTGGCAAAATCACATGGCAAACAGCACCACCGTAGACAAACTTCCATTCGGCTTAACTGCAACGCAAATAGATGCGTTGTACAGCATTGCCGAACGCGCTCTAGTACAAACGTCGCACATGATCTGGGAGGCCAATCATCGCGACGACCACGAGGCTACCGACCCTAAAGTTGGAGGGCATCCAGCGGCTTGCTCTTCTTCGCTGCATTTAACAGCGGCCATGCATTTAGTGGCTCGCGCGCCTAAAGATTTTTGGTGTGGCAAGCCGCACATGGCTCCGCTTGACCACAGCTTGCACTTGCAACTAGGCGTCTTTCGCGCGCAAGATGGTGCTTGGCTAGACCAAGACGCATCCGAAACTGTAATGACTCGCCTGCGCCAATTCTCTGCAGATGGTTCACCGACTTTTCAGTCTTACCACGCAAAATCTGATCCAGATTCGTGGCGTATTTTGCCAAGTGGTACCGTGGGCATCCCGCCTGTCAATTCTGGATACTTAGCGCTTGCCTATAAGTATTTGGTCGACCGTAAGCTTGAAGAAAAACAAGATGTACACTTTTGGTCGCTACTCGGCGACTCTGAATTTCGCGAGGGCTCACTGTTCGAAGCCATCACTGACTTCGGTGAACGCCAGCTAAACAACGTCACTTGGATAGTCGACTATAACCGTCAGTCACTCGACGGAACACGCGTGCTAAACAAAGAAGCTTTTGGCGGCACCGATGCCGACCGCATCCATACTACGATGATAGCTAATGGCTGGAATGTCATTGAACTACGCCATGGTGCCAAGCGCCGCGCTGCATTCGCCCAAAAAGGTGGTGATACGCTACAAAGTATTCTTGACGACCAGCTTAGCGATTTCGATTATCAAGCGATGCTCTGGAAGCGCGATGCCGGATTAATCCGCCGCGAGTTCCTTGCTCTTGACTCTAAAGTGAAAGTCCTACTTGATCATTTAAGTGACGCCGAGCTTCTTGAAATTTATCAAGACTTGGGTGGCCACAACATGATCGACATTTTGGCTGCCTACGAGAAATGCCGCATTAGCGACAAGCCAACTCTTGTTTTAGCGCACACTATCAAAGGCTATAACATGGACGCCTTCGCACAGCCGGGCAATCACAGTACTCTGCCGAACGAAGAAGAAATCGACGCCATGCTAGGCCGCGAAGGTCTAAGCCGCAAGCAACCCTATGCCTTAGTTGGCAATTGGCAAGCGGATGGTGCTCAGCGCAAATTGCTTGAGCAACGTGGCGAGCTGATGCGTGCCGGTATAGAAAACGAAGAGCAACGTGTCGCAGACAAAGCAGCTGTGTACACCAAAACATTCGCAGCGCCCCTGCCTACTGATTTTAACATCAACATTTCGATGATGCCGATCGTGCACACGCAATGGATGTGGGGACAAGTCGCCAACAAGATGACCCGTGTTGGATCACGCGCCGACTTTGTTGCCAACGGCAGCCAAGACTTAAATGAACTAAACGCGTCCGAGCAAGCCTGGGAAGCCGCCGCACAACTGGCGCTTACCCTATCGCCTGACGTCGGCACGTCCACCAATATCAATCCTTCGATGGACGGCAAGATCTACGGAGTAAGTGGCGTGCGTGACTGGGAAGCCGAGCTCGAATGGGAAGAACGCGGACGCCCTGAATTGATCGATAGCAATGCTGCAACTTCACGTCACATTCGCTTTGAAATTGCAGAGCAAGCATCGATGTCAGCAGCCGGTTCCTTTGGCATGGCGGGCAAATTGTTTGGTACACCATTATTGCCGATGATGACCGTTTACGACTTCTTCATTAAACGCGCACTCGATCAACTTTACTATAACGTTTACTGGCGTTCGTCATTCTTGTTAATTGGTACACCATCGGGTATTGCATTGTCGCCTGAAGGCGCGCAGCATTCATGGAAGTCCGACATCCAAATGCCAAGCATGATCACCTGGGAGCCCTGCTATGCCAAAGAAATGGAATGGATCTTGGCTGACGCGACACAGCGCCACGTGAGCAATGACAACCATGACCGCGAAGGCGTGGTGGTACGTGCGGTCACAATGGGAGTGAAGCAAAAAGATTTTGCCAAGCGCCTGAAAATTCAGCAGCAGTATCAAGGCCTTGAAGCAGACGCGATGTACGAAATGGTGCGCCAAGACGTCTTGGCTGGTGGCTACTTGTTAGTCAACCATGAAGGTGCTGCAGATTATCAGCCCGGAGAAAACGTGGTAACCATCATCGCGATGGGCGTGCTCGGCACCGAAGCCATTAGCGCTGCGGATATGCTGCTCGAACGCGGGATTTACGCCAACGTGTTGATCTGCACCTCTCCTGAGTTACTACTCGGACGTTTTGCTGAAGCCAATGATTATGCGCAGCTTGACAAACTAAAAGTCAATGGCGACGTGCACTTAGTGGCGACTGCTGGCGAGCAACTTGATATGGCGGATGCCCTATTACTAGGCGCGCGCAAAGTACCTATCGTATCGCTGGCTGATGGCGAAATGGGATTACTCGATAATGCCGGTTCGATAGTCGGATGCAAGCAAATAAGTTTAGGCGTTAAAAAGTTCTCTAAATCAGGACGCCCTGCAGAAGTTTTTGCTTACCACGGCCTTGATGCCGAGAGTGTCGTTGATGCCTGCGGTAAAGCTTTAGCGATGTCGACATTAACTAAGGTTAAGGTCTCGCCACAAACTTTAAAGCAAATCGAAGAACAAGGTCACCTTACACCTCCGTCATCAAGCTGGCGCGATTTTTGGCCCGACGCCTAATTTGAAAGTAGGTACTGACCGCTAATAGACTTGCCATAATCGGCAGCCACAGACCAAAACTGCTGCCGATTTCAGCGAACAATTCGTAGAACTCAGTGCGAAAGTCTTCAGCGCTAGAACTTGCTAGTGTTCCGATGAATACAATAGTTTGCTGAGCGGACAACGCAACTTTCAAACTAAATATAGTGCTGACCAGGATGTTGAATGCTGGGTTTGCGCGCCCTAGTTTAATCCAGGCGAATGCTGTTAAAAGGCCTGAAAACACCGCTGAGATACCCAGCAATAATAGGCTGGCAAGTTCGCGAATGATGCCGCCTATTTCAGTGGGAGAGATGCCATCACTGTTGTCAACTAACTCCGACAACGCTATCGAGAGGTCGCGTGAAACGAAAACTAACAGAGTTAATGTCAAAACGAAAAACACTGTTTGGACTTTTATTAGACGTGCACGTGTTTCTATGTTTTCAGAAAACAGAGCAAAACCAATCATTGCTACTGTCAAGAACAACACTACTACGGCGCCAAGTCCTAGCAAGAAGTAGAAGCTAAAAAAAGTACTGGTGAGATCCATGGTTTTATTTAACGTTATACAAACTATTCACATCTTGGCGAAGTTGCCCGACCTCAAAGTCTGAGATGGTATAGATGTGTTGCAGATTATTCACTCGCAAGTAGCGATGGCCGTCACGCGCGGGGAAGCCGAGTTCGAATTCGAGGATATTACCTTCGATGCTAACTGTAAAACTATCTAATGGGAAACCATAAGTGGCATTGTCTGCGCTAGGCGTTGTAGCCAAAGTGATGACCCCACTCGCTCTAAACGTCGAGCAACTATATGCCAAGCTGTCTCCGGAGAAATTATCGATTAGCGCTTGCAGTGGTGCAATGATTTGCCAGCGCGGCTCATCTTCGTTGCTAGGACGTGGTTCGATACGCTCGACTACCCAGCTTAAGTCATGCTGATAATCAAAACGGCTGATGCTGTTAATCTGCGACGCTTGAACACCGCGCAAGAAATTAACGTCGCACCAATCGAAAGCATCAGAGCTTGGCTGGATTGCCCCGCCAGACAAATACACTTCATCCGAGTCGGCTCGTCGCATGTAATACTCAAAGACCGGATTGTCGCCACCAGCGATGTCTTGACTGCGTATTGCGCCGGCAATCCAATCAGCCACCTTGACGCCGGTGTTGTCGAAAATTTGCACACGCGTACCGTCATTATCGCTGACGCCATAGACCTCGTGCTTGGTCGCGCGAATCGAAACTAAATCGACACCGCGCATTTGGCCAAGGCCATCAAGTAAGTACATTAATTGAGCGCGGTCTACAGGATGGTTCTTTGACTTCACCAACCACTGTTCGGCAGCATAAATAGAATCTTCACCCGCTAACTTGATTTCTACTGAAGAATCTTTGTCACTAATCAACACTCGCTGCAGAGTCGGTAACTGCTGCTTCAACTCGGGGAATATCAACTGCACTTGACGTGCCGTTTGTTGATGCTCGTCGCCAGACCATGGATTGTTGCGCAATAGCAATAAGCTCCATGCGATGATTACGTAAACAAGCAAATGGCGGTTGCTGAACATATTATTTCACACGCCGCGCTTGACGCGCTCGGAATTTGAAGTGCAGGATAGCTGCCAATAGCATTAGTAGGATTGGCGCCAATACGTTTGCCGCAGATATTAAACGTTGACGGCTATTAGCGTAAGCGATTGCATCTTTACTTAATTTACGATTGCGATCTTCGTTATCGCCCATACCACCGTGCTCTTCGACATAAGTCGCCGCAAAATCATATAGAGGACGCAGACGGCGTCCGCGTGAACGTAAAGTCATGAGATCGCTATCGTTTGCCAACCAATCCATCAGGTTCGCGGCAAATTCGCGGTTGGCATCAGCGCCAGAGCGTAATGTTAAGTTATGAAACAGATCGGTGTCGCCACAAACAATCAAACGTGCTGCTTGACCCTCTTCAGAAAACTTGCCGGTGAACAGGCTAACCAATGGATAGCTCTGCGATTCGCCGGAGGCAAAAGCAAGTAGTTGCAGCTCGCGAATGTTCGTTGTTGACATATTTAGCTTAGACTCAGCTGGCAACAGCCAAGACTGCTCACTACTGCTAACCAATGGTGTTACCGTCAAATCGGCGGACAACTCACTGCTATCGATGTAATGCGCCCAGAAAAAGGCCACGCTACCCAGTGCAGCAGTAATCGAGTGCTCGGCATTTAGCGAATCATTTTCGGCGAGGACACCAAAGCCGTATGGTGCTGTTACAGAATCTGTTTGCAGTTGAATGGAGTTGGCATCAAAGACTAAACGCTTGTCGACGCGAATACCCAAGCTCTGCAACCATGATTCGAGCCCCGTGTTTATAGCAAGCTGTTCTAGGCTTTGCGATTCGACGAACTCGCTATCGTATAGTAATAAGACCGAGTTTCCTTCGGCTAAGAATTGCTTGATCGCTGATAAAAATTTATCCGAGAACTGATAGGGACGCGCAATAATCAGCGCCGATAAACCTTCAAGATCGAGGTCTGCATTCTGCGTGGTTGAAAGATCGCGTACCGTGTAACGCTCGCCCAAAGTGTTGCGCAATTGTTCGTAGATGCGCCCATCTGGTATCTGCCGCGGTATACCTGGCATCTGTGGCGGCAACAGCGGCTCATTTGACATTAGACCAATGGTTGGCTTACGCTCGGCTAACAGTGCTGCAAGGCGCACGCTGAAAGCGAATTCAAATTCGTCTGCCACCACAAAAGGGATCACCTCGCTGCGGTCTTGATAACGTAGTTCGAGGCCTTGGTAGAGCAAGTCTACGCTTAGACTGCCAACGCCTTCGCCGGTTAAAGGCACAGCTGTCACACCGATGTGTTCTGCATCGCGACTAGCTACTAAATCGGATGTCGGGTCGACTGTTTCGACCGAAATGTACTCGCCGCCTAAATGCTCAATTTCGGAGAGTAAGTCTTGCAACAATAAGCGCTGCGGCAATAAGTACTCGTGGCCACGTATATCGCGGTTAAAGTACAATTTAACCTGCAAGCGGTCTTCGAGTTTTCCGATTAAGTTTACCGTGCTAGGCGCCAAGCTATATTGATTTGAGGCTGTCAAATCGATGCGCAAATGAAAAGTATTAAGTAGCATCACCAAAGACACTAACAACAAACCGCAGAGTATTAAACGCCGGCGCAGCGAACGTATGCCAAGTGTTGAATGCTTCATCGCAGTTGGCGGATACGCAGAGTAATGGTATTGGCTACCAAGAAGAATAAAGTCACCCCTATATAAAAACCAAGCGCTGGCACGTCGATCACCCCCCGAGCTAAAGCATGAAAGTGCTGTGACATGTCAACAGCTAAGGCCAACTCGGCAAGCCATTGTGGCATGAAGGCAGCACTAGCGATGAGGTGCACCAGATTCAAAAAGAATAGCACGCAAGCGCCAAGCATCCATGAGACGATCTGGTTCGTTGTTGTAGCTGAGAAGTAGCAACAAATGGCCAAGGCTGCGCCCGCCATAAATAAGGTTCCGATGTAGGCGGCGATAACGGGGCCCCAATCTAAGTCGCCGAGCATACTCGCCGTTATCGGCACTAGCAAAGTACACGACAGCGCAAAGGCAAAAATCGCCCATACACCTAAAAACTTGCCAACGACTAGTTCACCGATACTGAACGGTAAAGTCATTATTCGCTCGACTGTGCCTGAACGCATTTCTTCGGCCCATGAACGCATTGCAATTGCTGGCACCACCACTGCGATGATCAACGGCATGTTCGCAAAGAAATGCCGTAAATTAGATTCGTTATAGGAGAAGAAAATGTCGCCTACGAAAAAGAAGAGTGCGGCTGCCAAAGCTGGCAACATCGCCACAATCACATAACCCACTGGGCTTTCGAAGTAAGCCAAAAACTCGCGGCGCGCGATGATTAAAGCTCTCATGCTGAACCTCGTGGTTGACAAACAACTCGAAATTCGTGCTCGAGTGAATTCCCTTGCGGATTTAGCATACTTACATCGACGCCTGCAGCGCAAGACTGCTTGGCCAAACCAGCAATGATTAAATCGGTGTTCTCGCTAGCTTGTACTAAAGCCTGGCTAAACGGACCATTGCTACTAATCTCGAGTAATTGCTCGCTGCTCACTCCGGCTTGCAAACAGATTTCACGAAGTTGGTTTTCATCGCAACGTAAACGTACTGCAACGAGTTGTTCAGCGACCATGCTAGCGATGTCTTTATCGGCAACCTTTAGGCCATTATTCATCATGACCACTCTGTCGGCTACAGCTTCAATTTCGGACAACACATGCGACGTAATAATCACTGTTTTTTCAGAGCCGAGGCCTGAAATCAGGTTGCGCATTTCATGCACTTGCAACGGATCAAGGCCGTTTGTCGGCTCGTCTAGCAGCAATACCGGCGGATCGTTAATCAAGGCCTGTGCTAAGCCAACGCGTTGCCGAAATCCTTTTGAACAGGTGCCCACTTGGCGGTAAAAGACTTCTTGCAACTGTGTTTGCTAAACGACTCTATCGATGGCTGCCGTCAATTTGCTTCCGCTAAGGTAGTGGGCTGCGCCAATAAATTTAAGCGCGTCTATCACACGCATCTCGGGGTAGATGGGGTTGTTCTCTGGCAAGTAGCCTAAGCGGCGCTTAACCTCTATGCTTTCACTATAGCAATCAAAACCACAGATTGTTGCACTGCCAGAATCAGCGGCGATAAAGCCACTTAATACTTTTATTGCTGTGGTCTTACCAGCACCATTTGGCCCCAAAAAACCTAGTATCTGCCCTGCGCTAACCTCAAGGTTGAGCCCGCGTAAGGCATGCACCTCACCAAAGCTTTTATGCAGATCTTTGATTTGCACTACCGCATCTTGGCTGTTAGACATAAGTTCTAAACATCGTCGCTTGAAAATGCGTCGAGAAAATCTTTATTACTTTCGTAACGCGACAAACGATCGGCCAACATTTCCATGGCTTCACGCGGACGCAATCGACTTAATACTCGGCGCAAAATATTTACCTTACGCATCGTGCTACTCGACAACAGTTTCTCTTCTTTGCGTGTAGCAGTAGCTTCGATACGTACTGCCGGAAAAATACGGCGGTCAGCAAGATGGCGGTCAAGGGTTAGCTCGAGGTTGCCGGTACCCTTAAATTCTTCAAAGATGACTTGATCCATTTTTGAACCGGTGTCAATTAACGCTGTAGCGATGACGGTCAACGAACTGCCACTTTCGGTGTTACGCGCCGCGCCAAAGAAATGCTTTGGATTCTGGAACACTCGCGAGTCAAGTCCGCCAGACATAGTCCGCGAATTATTGCCGCCAATAGTATTGTTAAAAGCTCGCGTCATGCGCGTAAGAGAGTCAAGCAAAATGACAACCTCTTTACCGGACTCGACCAAGCGTTCAGCCCTGAATTGCACCAACTCGGAAAGGCGGGTGTGGTTACTCGGGGATTGATCCATGGTAGACACGAATACTTCGCCATTGGTGATGTTGCGTCTCCAGTAAGTCGCCTCTTCAGGGCGCTCGTCAATCAATAAGACAATCAGATGCACGTCTGGATACAAAGCCTCCATTGCACTGGCGATATTCATCATGATTGTAGTCTTTCCGGTTCGAGGCGGAGCCACTAGCAAAGCACGCTGACCACGTCCAATTGGGCATAAAAGGTCGACAACGCGCATCGACAGCTGCCCTTCTTGTGGATGTAATCCCAGTTCGTAATGAAAGTCAGGATCAATCACTACGCGCTTTTTAAAACTTTTATTACGCCGGTAATCACTTGGCGACTGGCCATCGATAGTAGATACCTTATTGATACGCGCTGAGTTATGTCCAGAGCCAGAGAAACCAGCACATTCAAGCATAGACCCATTCTTTAGTGCAAAGCGACGCACCAATTCTTTAGGCAGCATTGGGTCGCTATCTTTTGCCTTCAAATCAAATTTCGGCTGACGCAGAAAGCCGGTACCGTCTTTGCGGATTTCGATAATGCCAGAGAATGCTTCCGAACTCTGCTTTACCTTCTCTTCATTTGGACGACGTGCCTTTTTAGCACCACTCTTCTTGGCTGGCCGCGGTTCGCGGCGTGCATCTGCCTTAGCCGTATGCTGTTGCTGCTGTTCTTCGAGTTTCACCAACTCACTGTTGCGGCGCCTACGTGGACGCACGCTAGTTGGAGCTGGTTCTTCGCCGTCATTTCTGTCGTTGCTACCGCTGGTCTTTACTGGTTCTTGAGCATGGAGATCTTCTCTAGCAGCTGGTAAAGAACCACGGCGGCGTTTACGACGTCTACGCGGGGAAGATGATTTTCCCTGGTCTTCTGTCACGGTTTTTCCTGTGTGGAGTTGCCTTACAAAAACAAAAATCTACAACTTAAAGGGCCTAGCAAACATGCTGGCAACGTTGGACTTTTAGTAAGACGCTTGACAGTATACAGCAATCAGCGCCCGAGGTCGACAAATACGCCACCATTTGCTTGCGCTAAATTACTCAAAAAACCATTGCTGAAATTGCCAATAGAAAGCGTATGGATGACCACTTTGCGAAAACGGTTAATCTCAGAGATTGCCACCTCGATATCGCGTGTGTCGATTAGAACGCCGGCCGTCGGCTTGCCGTCTGATAAAAAGAACATCGTATCTGCTGCCAATTTACTATCATCAAGCACGCCGCCAGTAACCACAGCACGTTTTTTAGGATCAATCTTTATGCCAAGGCCCGCCATCAGTCCTCCATAAGAATTGGTGCGCCCCTGCTCTCCTTTACCGGACTCGCTGCTAAGTGGCTCGAGGTTGGACACCCATTCTATAGCACTTTTCTTATTGAGGCTATTCGCCTTAACCGGCTGCTTGCGCCACGAATAGACATTCGAAGCATAAGAGTGAACATTAAAAATCACATCGGTGCCCAAAGCGTCAATCGAACGCGCTAATTCTTCACGCACAATGGCCAGCTTAGTGAATTTATCAAAGCCGCGCTCGCGGAAATCGTCTTTAGAAATAACTTCTTCGGCCATCGAACCCGAGACATCTATCACGAAGACGATCTGGCGGCTTAGAGTCTCAATGCCCATAAAGCTCGCTTCGGTTCTCAGTTTAGTCGGGTTGTACTCGGCGTTGGCAACTCTACGCGCAGCGCTAGCTTTTGCTATTTGCGCAACAGTAGGGATTTCATACGTACCCTTAACCCGTTGCCACCAGTCGTTCCATAACTGTGGATCACTGTTAAATTGATTATTCGTTATGGCAATTAGAGTAGGCCAAACCTCTTCAGAAAGGCGCCCTGTAGCCGTTTCTAGCAACTTCACTAATGGCGGGATAGCTAATGCTGAACGCACTTTACGCAAAGCAACACATGCTGCAACGTTTACCGCCGACAACTCGTCGTCGAGAGCCGTAATTAATACCGGAGCTATTAAGTTTTCGTGTCCGAGCCCCATGCCCTCTAGGGCACTAACCGCTGCCGCGCGAATAATGCCATTCTCGTCATTTGCCAAAATCAAAGAAAGTGCCTCAACCACTAGATAATTCTTTAGGCTACCGCACAAGCTTACCGCCCACAAGCGACACGCTTCATCATCAGATTCTAGATATAAGGCGCCAACATCTCGAAATTCTTTCCATTCCTTTTCGCTAGCGGCCTGCAAAATAGGCCCAATGCGCGCATGTTTTTTATCTTCTTCCGCTAATTCGAGCAATGGCAAGCGGTTGAGGTGATCAGCGAAACCACTAAGCACGATACGCGCCGCACGTGCGACATCGGCCTGCTTGTCGTCTAACACTGGGATTAGAACCTCAGCTATAGACAGAGATTCTTCGCCTTCCAAGGAATATACCAACTCGACGCGTGTCGCTGAGTCTTTCTCTTTGCGGAAAAACTTTTTAAAGTCTTTCGCCATTTCGTCAGCCTGAAATAAAAAGGATGAGCTAATCAGTAATGCAGAAGCTAGCATGACTTACTAGGATAGCGTATCCATGAATCTCGCGCTCAGCTCTCACTTACTTGTTTACTCCGATTTGCAAACGTCCAGTCTGCAAGCATTGGGGGCATGCCCGATACCGCAAATAGAGTTATGGCTTGCTGAGCCGCATGTGCCGTGGCGTAATCCCGAAAAATTGGCTGCCTTTAAACAGCAGCTTGACGATTTCGGGATAACGGTGCCTAGCGTTCATCTACCCTTCTATCCATCGGTGCCATGCCTTATTAATGACAACGTGCGTTGGTCGGTCATCGATTCTGCGGCGACACAACGGCGCATCGCGATTGATGGCGCCGCACAAGGCATCGCTGCAGCAGCTACTTTAGGCGCCAAGTGTGCTGTATTGCATCTAGGTTGGCAGAAAGACCATTGGGACGACAACAGTCATGGCTGGGCGCGGGAAGCCGTAGTTGAGCTAATGGCTGTTGCAAAGCAAAACGGTGTGCGCTTATTGCTCGAAAATATCATATCCGCTGGCACTCGAGTCCGTAAGTTACTCGAGCTACTCGATGAAGTTGATCCAAATGGCGATGTCGGAATTTGCCTTGATCTCGGACACGCGAATATCGAAGGCGACGTCCTCGAAGAATTAATACTGTCCTTGCCGCGCCTCGACCACATCCATTTGCACGACAACGATGGCAGCAGTGATGCCCATTTATGCCCGGGTAGCGGCACGATTGCTTGGCCGCAAGTCATTCAATTATTACGCGAGCATGGTTTTGACGGGCACGCCGCTTTAGAATTACGTGACTACACACGTGGAGAACATTCCGCATCACAAATAATCGACACGCAATTTAGCGTTGCAACAGATTTTCTAGAGCAATGGTCAACAACATAGCCCAGCAATTACTTAGCGAAGGTTTTGAGCTACACGAGCTTAGTCCTGAGGCTAGTCCACGGCGTTATTTTCGTGTGGCGCAGCAGTCGCTATTGTTGGTCACTAGTGAGCAGCCCCCAGCGGTTGCATGCCAAGCGCTGCTTAGCGCATGCGACATTCATACTCCGCAGTATGGTGCGACAACCTCAGGTGGTTATTTGATCGAAGATTGTGGTGATGTGCATTTATCTCATCAGCCAAGCGCAAGCAACTACAGCATGCTGCTTGAAGATTGGAGCAAGTTTAGTCGTCGCCAACTTGACGTTAATCATCCTAATGCAGAGCTAGCGCTTGATCAAAAATTATTTACACGCGAACTAAAGCAGTTCGTAAATAGTTATTTAATCGAGCTCAAGGCTTTAGATTTCAGCGCGGCACAAATAGAGGCATTGCACGACTTATGCGCCACCTTAGCTGAGGACGCGAGTGCCGGCCCGCAATCCTTGCAGCACCGCGACTTCCATTGTCGCAACATCCTGCTTAGCCCGCGACATCCGCGCCCGCTATGGATAGATTTTCAAGACTTAAGATCCGGCCCTATTTTCTACGACATTGCTTCGCTGTACACCGACGCCTATATTGACCTTGGCGATGATGTGTTTGAATTATTGATGCAAGCCATCGTCGAGCTTGGTGACGAGCACCAGATGCACGCTGAAGACGCACATCAACAATTCTTGGTTACGGCCTTGCAGCGGGTGTTAAAGGCATTGGGTACTTTCGGCTTGCTCATCAATAATGGGCGCGACGATTACCGGCCTGCTGAGAAGCGCGCGACTACTCACGCCATTGCACTGTTAGACCAGTTGCCGCGCTACTACGATTTACGGCAGCACCTTTCACAATGACCACTGCTCTACTTCTTGCTGCGGGAAACGCAACCCGGCTTGGCGATATTCGTAAAGAATACGCTAAGGCAAATGTCCCTGTTGCAGGCACCACACCACTGCGCTTTGCCTTCCAGGCTTTACGCGATGCGGGATACAAACGTGTTTGGGTTAATCTGCACTATAAAGCAGAACAAGTGCGCGAGCAGGCAATGCAGTTTGCCAGCGATCTAGAAATATGTTTCTTGGACGAAGAAAGGCTCCTTGGCACCGGAGGTACTTTGCTTGAGGTTTATAAGCGAGATGCTCAATTGCCGCAGCTGATGCTCAACGCCAAAATATTTGGCGACTTTGATTTGCGTGAGATGCTTAGTGCTGCTCCAGGCAGTTTGATGCTGCACCCTAAAACTAATGCCGATGCCTTTGGTGGTTTATATTATGCTGCTAATATGCAGATCGAAGGTTTGTCCTTAAAAGGAAGTAGCTGCCAGCCAGAGCTGCAGCGTGCGGTGTTTACCGGCATCTGCACACCTCATCCGCTGTGGGTAGAACACTTGCAACAGGCGCACGATCGCACGCCTAAAGAATTACTGTGTTTAATTCGTGATGGTTTAGTGCCGGCATTATCGCAAGACAAAACGCATGCCAAGGCAATCTTGCATCGCGGAGATTGGTGCGAAATCAGCACCGCCGAGCGTGTCGCTGAAGCCAGCAGGTGGCTGCAAAGCAAAGCTAATCGCGCAAACTAGCTTCTGCATTACGCAAGATACGTTTTGCGCCAACACGCTCAGTCAATCCTCGCGAATCAAAATATTCGAGCAACGGCATTAAGAACTTTCGCGAAGTAGAATATTTATCACGTAAGGCTGGGATATCCATACCCTTGCTTTGTAGTTGGGAAACCACATCAGCTGCTAATTCTACGACTACACTACTTGCGAACAGCATGTCTGCTTGTGGTGCGATACAAAGTTCGCTATCTAGCAAATAATCGCGCATTGAATCTTCGTCAATCTCTGAAGAAGCATGCTGTTGCCAGAAATCAGCAAAGATTGGCGGCTGCAATTTAGATTCGGCAAGCAACTTTGACAAATGAGTTGCGAACTTAGAAAACGGCGCGTCTACTTCGACACTACTTAGCATCCAGTGCTCGCCTTTTGCTATTTTAAGACCAATTTCTTGTAACATTTCTGCCGTAAAAGACGCGACTACTGGCCACGATTCTTTACCGATGCGTTGACGCAATAGCGTCAATGGAATCCGTAAGCGGTTTGGATTTTTACTGCAATAATGGCTCACTGTCGCCTGCAGTTCGTCGAGCACACCTTGCGCTTCACCTACTGCTAAATAAGATTCGCCGCTCGTTTGCTGTATATCTTGTGAAGCGACTAAATCTTGTAATAGCTTACGCATCGCTGGCGGAGAAAAACTTAAATGGCGACATAACTGCGCAACGGTTTGCGCCTGGCCCGTATTTTTATTAAGTATGTGCAACAACAATTTAGACTCGTCGTCTAAACAATCTATTTGCTGCAACCACCAGTTCATCTCGTCCGCATCACGTGCACGCAATTTGTATTTAGCAAAGCCCAAGAAACGCAAGCTACCATAGTTAAACGCTGGTGACGGACGGCGCAGTAAACAACGTTGAGCATGTGCTAGAAAGATATCTTCATCGACCACAATATCGGCCAAAACCACACCATGCTGCTGTTGCGAGTAACAATAGAGTTTACCGTGGATGGCCGCGGTGCCTGCCATCACATGCACTTCGCTACCGGCTTTCGGCAAGCGCTGCATATCGCGAAAGCTAATGGCTACGCGCAATAATTTACCAGCATTAGAAATCGCTTTTTCGACGATCACACTACCGGGCTCGCATTGTTGCTTAGTCAAATCCGGAAGGTTAAGTGCAGTGCGCAATCCGGGGACTGCCACTTCAGAGCTATTACCGTGCACATGAATGCGGCGCACACGCGACTCTAATGCGGAAGGCATTAAACTGACGTCATCGCCCACATTAATTTGGCCGCTGGCGCAAACGCCTGTCACTACTGTTCCGGCGCCTTCTACGGCGAAAGAACGTTGCACATGTAACATGAACCCTAGGCGACTAGGCGCGCGTTGCGCTACGCGTTGCGCCAATGCCACGACTGCTGCGCGCAAGGCGTCCATGCCCTGCCCGGTGTGAGCACTTAAGACTAGGCGTGGACAGTTTTGCCACGCAGTGCCCTCGACTAACTCTTCGACTTCAAGCTCTACCAGCTCTATGGTTTCGTCGTCTGCTAAGTCACATTTACTGAGTATCAATAAGCCCGGCTCGACGCCAAGCATGGTTAGCACTTCAAAATGTTCGCGCGTTTGCTGCATAATGCCGTCATTACACGCCACCACCAACATCGCCGCGCTCATGCCGGTTGCACCGGCCACCATTTTGCGCACTAACTTTTCGTGACCGGGCACATCGACGAAGCCGACTTCGGTGCCGTCCTCAAGTTGCATTTCGCCATAGCCCAAGCTAATAGTCATGCCACGGGCTTGCTCTTCTTGCAGACGGTCAGGATGCGCTCCGCACAATGCAGCGATCAGCGCCGACTTGCCGTGGTCGATATGACCCGCAGTGCCAAGAACAACTGGGATGGGATGGTGTTGCGACATTACAATGTAGGCATGACTCAGCAGCAACCGCCGGTGAACACACTCGGACGTAGTTTAACTAAGCGTTACAATCGGCGTCTACGTCGTGTAATGCTTGATTTAGGCTCGACTTGTCCGAACCGAGATGGCGCAACTGGCTTTGGCGGTTGTATTTATTGCGACGTCTTCGGCAGTGGCACTGGTGCAGCCAAGCAGCGTCAAAGTCTTGACGAACAATGGCAAGAAGGCTTGCAGCGCGCCAAGCGCACCAACCCGCTGGCACCGTCAGCGATCATCTACTTCCAGTCGTACTCCAACACCTACCCCGACCTCACGGCGCTTGAGACCGCGCTCGGCCAAATACATCATTGGGCCAGTGATGCACCTATTGTCACGGTAGGCACCCGTCCAGATTGTTTTAGTGAAGAGGCGGCGCAATTGCTCGCCAAGCAATTAGAGTTCTTCGAAGAAGTCTGGATAGAATTCGGTTTAGAGACCGCTGATGACGCCGTCCAAAAGCGCATCGGGCGCCACGATAACTTGCAAAACTTTCACGATGCTTGCGAACTCGCCCATAAATATGGATTGAAGATCATTGCGCACTGCATGGCTGGGCTGCCCGAAGAAAAAGAGGATGGCCTTTTACGCCAAGTCGAAGAAATAAACAAAGCCAAGTGTCATGGTATAAAGTTTCACCAACTGATGGTGCTGCGCAACACCATCCTTGCTAAGCAATGGATGAATGGTGATATCGAGCTGCTCGATGCACCGCAATATATTCAAAAAGTTGCCGACGCCCTCGAAACGCTCAACCCTGAAATAATCGTGCACCGCTTGGTAGCCGAAGCTTCTGAAAGTGAGTACTTGGCCCCAAAACCATGGCCAGGACGTCAAAGCGTGCATTCGCGTATTGAACTTGAGATGCAATTGCGCGGCAGTGTTCAAGGCTGTAAAATAAAAAACACCTAAGACTTTCATCTTAAGTGTTCTATGTATGGTGAGGGCACCAGGACTTGAACCTGGGACTTATTGGTTAAAAGCCAACTACTCTACCAACTGAGTTATGCCCCCGTCTTGAATTTAATTTTCAAGTATTTCCGCTGACTTCTCTTTAAGTATTTCCGCGAGTCGTGTCTCGTGTTTCTTAAGGAGGTCTTGGATATCTGACTTGGCAGATTTTACATCATCTTCAGTCAAATTGACATCGCCGTCATTGTCTTTTTCTGCATTTTCGACATCTTTAATAAAGTCGCGGCGAATATTGCGCATCGAGACCTTGGCATCTTCCGACATAGTCTTCAAACGTGACACCATCTTGATCCGCTGCTCTTCTGAGAGATGCGGCACAGTGATGCGCACCCCGCCACCATCGGCAACTGCTGACAATCCGATATCAGCTGCGCTGATTGCTCTCTCGATTGCAGATGCAGTAGACGGATCGAATGGCTTAACAAATAGCACCCGTGCTTCGGTTACTGAGATGTTACCAATCTGTGAGATAGGTGTTGGCGAACCGTAGTAGTCGACTCGGATATTCTCGACTAAACCGGTGTTAGCCCGCCCAGTGCGGATGCCACGAATATCATGCGCAAATAGATCTACTGACTTATCCATACGCTCTTGCGCTGGTCCGAAAAATGTTTGGTAATTTGTAGCCATATTAATTATGTATTAGAGTGCCTATTTTGTCGCCGAGAGCAGCTTCTACGAGACCGCCTTTAGCCAACATATCGAATACCGTTATAGGAAGATTATGCTCGCGACACAGAGTAAAGGCTGTTTGGTCCATTACTTGAAGTTTGTTGTTTAAGACTTCGTCAAAGGTCAAGCTATCATGTTTCACGGCATCATCAAACTTATTTGGGTCTTTATCGTAAACCCCATCGACCATCGTCGCTTTCAACAACATATTGCAATCTAATTCGATCGCCCGCTGAGCTGCAGCTGTATCGGTGGTGAAATAAGGACTACCTAAGCCTCCGACTAATACGACTACGCGTCCTTTTTCAAGGTGGCGGATAGCACGACGGCGGATAAACGGCTCGCAAACTTTGTGCACATCGATAGCCGACATAACACGCGTTGAGACGCCATTGGACTCGAGAGCATCGGACAATGACAAACCATTAATAACGGTTGCAAGCATTCCCATATAATCTGCTGTGGCACGAGCTATTCCGAGAGACTCGGATTGTTCGCCACGCAAAATATTGCCGCCACCAATCACACATGCCACTTGCACACCTTGCGATGTTAACTGACGCAACTGACCGGCTAACATTTTGACACGTTCAGTATCAAGGCCTGTTTCTCCGTCGCGTGAAAAGCCTTCACCACTAACCTTCAAAAGCAGGCGTCGCGGTGTGTCTTGTGGTTGATTCAAGCTATATGGCGTTAGGTGTCTAAGAAATTTCGAAACGAACGAACTCTTCGAGAATCATGTTTTCACCAAGCTTGCCAGAAGCAGCTTTAATAAGCTCGCCTACTGTCATAGATGGATCTTTAATGAATTCTTGCTCGAGCAATGCGCGCTCTTCAACGAATTTCTGGATGCGACCATCAATGATCTTCTCTTTGATGTTCTCTGGCTTGTTAGCCATGTCGTCGTTACCCATCAAAATACGGCGCTCTTCAGCGACTATCTCGGCAGGTATGTCTGCGGCTGTTACTCCCATTGGTGTTGGGTAAGTCGCAGCGATGTGCATACAGATGTCGCCGCATAGTTCCGCGAAAGCGTCGCCACGAGAGACAAAGTCTGTTTCACAAGACAACTTAATCATTGCACCAATCTTAAAGTTGTGGTGAATGTAAGTGTGAACGCGTCCTTCGCTAGTTTCGCGTCCGGCCTTTTTGCCAGCAGACTCGATACCCTTTTGACGGAGTAATTCGATAGCCTTAGACTCGTCGCCACCAGCTTCTGTGAGTGCTTTTTTGCAATCCATCATGCCAGCACCGGTTTTGCCGCGCAATGAGGCGACATCTTTTGCAGTAATTGTCATCTTATTTAGCTATCTGTCTTGTCAACTGGAGCCGCCTCTGGAGCGACCTCTGGAGCGGCTGCATCGCCAACAGGGATGGACTTAATCTCAACCTGTTGATTTGCTGCTTGCAAGTCTTTGCGAGTTGGGCGGCGACGGCCACCTTTAGCGCTTGGACGTGGTACTGGAGCACCTTTGCCAACAGGCTGTGCATTGTTTCCAGCATCTTGTGGATTTGCTACGCCCTTCTCAGCACGTACTTCTTTACCAGCGTTGATGCCATCAGCCAAGTGTGACATGATCATTGCTACTGAACGAATCGCGTCGTCGTTAGCTGGGATAATCAAATCGCAAACATCAGGGTCGCCATCTGTATCGATGATACCGATAACAGGTACACCCATCTTTTTAGCTTCAGCAACTGCTTTCATCTCTGTTTTAGGATCGATAACAACCATCGCACCAGGGATGCGATTCATGCTACGGATACCGTTAAGGTTGCGGTAAACTTTGCGCTTCTCGCGCATAAAACGTGCAGCCTCTTTCTTGGTTAGAGTGTCAAGGTGGCCTTCTTCTTCTTGGGCCTCGAGCTCTTCTAGATAAGCAATACGTGAACCAATAACTTCGTAGTTAGTAAGCGTACCACCAATCCAGCGGTCTTCTACGTAAGGCATACCAGTAGAAGCGTTTATCTTTGCCAACTCACCAGACAGCTGCAGCTTTGTTCCTACTAACAAGACATCGTTACCTTCAGAAACAATCTGCTTCAGGAAATGCTTTGCCCGCAGCAAGCCGCGGATAGTTTGCGTAAGGTCGATGATGTGGATGCGATTACGTGACTCGAGGATATATGGAGCCATTTTCGGATTCCAACGCCCGACGCGACAACCGATGTGAGCACCGGAATCAATTAAAGCCTGTACAGAGAGGTCAGACATGTATTATTATTATTCTTTAAAGTATTAGGCAATTTGCCTGAAACGAGAACTATCGATAGCTCTCGCTGAAGTTGAGCCGCATATTTTACAGAAACATCACCAACAGTCAATGCTAACTGTAGATAAATACGTATTTACAAAAGCAAAGTCCTAATATAGTGGTATTGTTTATAGTCAAGAACTGAATGATGCTCGATAGCCAACACCGCCCTCCAAAAGAACGTAATATTTTGGCAATTCTAAACCATAGAGGAGACGACCTCAATGGTTTACCTGATTGGCTACACAGCCATGGCTGGGAAGTTCAGGTATCCACCAACATTGACGACTCTAAGTTACTGTTAAGTAAAGAGATAGGCGCTGCCATTGTGCTACCGCTTACTCTAAAGCGCGACGGTATCGAATGGCAATGTATTCTACCACTGCTTAGTCCACATCAGCAAATTCCGTGGCTAGTGATGCCATGGCGCTCATCCATCTCAGGAGGAGTATCCAGCCTGTTCACAGGTTCTGTCGCAATCGCTGATTGGGTGGCTGCCAGGTCTGAGCATTCAGAAATCGGCGCCAGGCTCAATAATCTGTTACGCCTTAGCAGTATTGCCGCCGCTGCAAGCCAGCACACTAGCAAGTTAGAGAGCCAACTTGTAACCGATCACAAAACGGATTTATTCAACGACCGTCACTTTCGCCAACGCTTACGCGAAGAGTTCGAACGCAGCACTCGCCACGGCAGCCCACTGGCGCTGCTGCTCATTGACCTTGACGACTTCAAACGCATTAATGACGACAACTCTTATGAGTTCGGAGATCTAGCACTTAAAACGGTAGCGCATGTTTTACGCCAAAGCGTCAGAAATATTGACATCGCTGCGCGTATTGGCGGCGATGAATTTGCACTAATTTTGCCGGCCACGACTATTGAAGAAGCACTGATGGTAGCCAAACGTTTTCAAGATTCTTTGCGTAAGAACCCGGCCGTAGACGACGGGGATATCTCGCAATTACGTGCCTCAGTCGGGGTTGCAACAACCAATAAGTTCGGCGGTCGCGATTCGCGCCAGTTATTCTTGCAAGCAAACGAGGCTCTTAAAGTTTCTAAACAGTTTGGCAAAAACCGTATCGCTTTTTATGACCATAGCACGCGCCAAGTCATTTGCCATGGTTCCTCTAATAAAGTGGAATAAAAACAGGATCGCACCACGCGCCATGTGCCCCAGCGAGCGTGTCGAACAATGCTTTCGTGTGTAACTTTATTTCGTCGCCAGCCTTGACTTTTAGGCGCAATAATTTAGCTTGCTCACCAACAGTAGATACTGAAGACTGTTGAGCTAGTTTGCCATTTATACTTTGCAAAAACGTCATTGGGCTCGGCTCGCGAAAGCCAGCCACTTCATCGTCAATACCGCACCAAATGGACAATAAACCGTCTTGAGAGCATTTAATGACCACTTCGGTTTGTGGGGTTTGCGGCCATCCGCGACTAAAGCTGCGGTTAGCGATACGCATGTCGTGGTGATCGATGCTAGTGCTTTGTAGCGCTTGAGAGAAAGTCAAAAACGCTGTCGAGATGCGGGTTATTTTCGACAGTGATTGCAGCTCTACTTGAAATCCTGATTGCCATAGCGCATCGAAGATTAAATGTTCTTCATCCATCGCGACCGGCTTAGCAGCCAACCTAGATCCGTCTGACAAATACACCTGTGCCGGAAACTCTTCCGAGGTATTTGCCTCCTGCATAAATCTCAGCTCAAGTAATTTTTGATAAGAAATTTCTAATACCGACGAGGATGTTTCGAATTTAAATTTACCCTCGCTCATCTCTAAGAAAAAGCCGTCAAGCTCGTCAATGACGGCCGAGGATGTTTGTAAACGCAAACGGTCGGTCTCGAGTTGCGAGGAAACGAAATTGTTGCCCGCAATCGCTATCACATGCCGTAATTTTATATCGAGCACCACGCCGCTGCTCATCATCCAGCGGATGGAATCTCCGTCACTACTAACCGGAGTTCCGGCAAGGCGTGATGACTGCTGCAGGTATAGATAAAGCTGCGGCAGTGGCGGCGGAAACTGAGCGTCACGGGCAAAGTCAATTTGCAGCCACTCTCCTAAATCTGGCGTGGAAGAAAATAAAGCATTCTCGCATTTGATATCTTCGAGAGAGACTGTCGCACTCGCTGCACTTCCGGCAAACCACACGCGCTCAGTCAAGCCGCGAGAGCTAGGCTCGACAGCAGTTGTTTGTGCCAAAATCGACAGCAGTGCAGAGATTAGTAGATTCATTATGCCAATTCGGCAGTAATGATAGTAAAATCCGCCCCCTTTGTTGTTGGAATGTTGGCACTAGTTTTGCTGTATACAACAAATCAGTGAGATTCTTCACTTTCCCCAGAAAATCATGCATAAAGAACTTTCTTTTAATACCGACGCTCGCGATGCAATTGCACGCGGTGTCGAAAAACTCGCCAAGGCTGTAGTCTCAACTCTTGGCCCTCAAGGTCGCTGCGCAGTGCTCGACAAGTCTTGGGGCGGCCCGGTAATCACTAAAGATGGTGTAACCGTAGCTCGTGATATCGATCTAGAAGACAAAGCCGAAAATCTCGGAGCACAGCTGGTCAAAGAGGCTGCCACCAAGACTAACGATCGCGCTGGTGATGGCACCACCACTTCTATCCTGTTGGCTTGGTCGATTTACAAAGAAGCGCTGCGCCACTTGGCTGTAGGCGAGTCTCCGAACGACATCATCAGTGGCATACGTAAGGCCACTGAAAAAGTGATTACCGATATCAATAAGTTGGCAAAGCCGATCAAAAGCAACAAAGACATCTTGTCCGTTGCTACTATCGCATCCAACAACGACGAGGTCATCGGCGCAATCCTTGCAGACGCATTCAAGCGCGTGGGTAACGACGGCGTGATCAGCATCGAAGAAGGCAAAGGCCTAGAAACCGAAGTAAAGATTGTGACTGGCATGCAATTCGACCGTGGCTTCTTGTCACCAAATTTCGCGACCAACCTTGAGAGTCTCGAATGCATCTACCGCAGTCCATTGATTCTAGTGCACGAGAACAAGATCGCTAGCGTGCAAGAATTACTACCTGCTCTTGAATTGGCTAAAGAAGCCAAGCGTCCGCTATTTATTATTGCCGAAGATATCGAGGGCGAGGCTCTTGCGGCATTAGTTATTAACAAAGTGCGCGGTGTCATCGAAGTCGTTGCTGTTAAAGCTCCTGGATATGGCGATCGCCGTAAAGAGATGCTACAAGACATTGCCATCTTAACGAATGCAAACGCATTTATGGCCGATTCCGGCTCAGACCTTGATGCTCTTACTCTTGCTGATTTTGGTACTGCTGAGCAAGTCATCATTGACTCAAACTCAACCACCTTAGTAAAAGGTGCTGGCAAAAAATCAATCGTAGCTGCGCGCGCCGAACTCATTAGAACCCAAATCGAAAGCACAACTAGCGATTACGATCGTGAAAAGCTAGAAGAGCGCTTAGCCAAATTGATTGGCGGAATTGCTCAAGTTCAAGTGGGTGGTGCATCCGAAGCTGACGTAAAAGAGCGCAAGTTCCGTTACGAAGACGCCAAGCACGCCACGGTCGCTGCGATTAGAGAAAACGGTATCCTGCCTGGTGGCGGTACAGCTTTATTGCGCGCCTCTGCAGCATTGCGCAAGAATTCTTTGAAGCTACAAGACGGAGAGCTTACCGGACAAAACGTTCTGGCTGATGCTCTCGAGGCACCTGTCAAGACTATCTGCGAAAACGCTGGCCAACATGGTGCTGTAGTTGTTAGAAACATACTTAAAGAAAAGTCAGCGACCTACGGCTATAACGCCTTGACTGACGAATATGGTGACATGCTAAAAATGGGCATCGTCGACCCAACTAAAGTAACCTGCACCGCTCTACAAAACGCGGTTAGTGTTGCAGCGACTTTAATCTCTACCGAATGCTTAATCGTTGATGCTGACGCTGACGATAGCGAACTCTCTCCCGCTCACAACCACGCTCACTAATCATGGCTAAAACCAAAATAGCATTCACCCCCATCGAAGATCGGGTTCTTATCGAGCCGGCAGCAGCTGAAACTGTTTCTGCAGCAGGCATCCTACTACCAACCAGTGCTAGCGAGGCACCCTTGCGCGGCGAAGTACTAGCGATTGGCGCTGGCAAGTCCAAAGCCGATGGTTCTCGCGAAGAATCTACAGTGAAAGTCGGTGACCAAGTGGTCTACGCCAAATACGCTGGTTCAAAAATTGAAGTTGGCGGTAGCGAATTTTTAATCGTTCGCTCTAGCGAAATCCTTGCCATCATCAACAACTAATCTAAATCATGGCTAAACAAATAATTTTTGACGATAGCGCACGCGAAAAACTTTTTGCCGGTATCGAAACCCTTGCTCACACGGTGTCCGTTACATTGGGACCATGCGGTCGCAATGTAATTCTTGAAAAGTCTTTTGGCGCACCCATAATCACTAAAGACGGTGTGTCGGTTGCTAAAGATGTCGATCTAGTTGATCCCTTTGAAAACCTCGGAGCGAAATTAGTTCGCGAGGTGGCTTCAAAGACTAACGACCAAGCTGGTGATGGCACGACCACTGCTACAGTATTGGCAGCAGACTTCGTGCGCCAGGGCTTACGCCATATGGCATCCGGAGCATCTCCGATTTTATTGCGTCGTGGTATTGATAGCGCAATCAAAGCTGCCGTCGAAGCGATCAACGATTTAAGCAAAGAGGTGTCTGGCCGCAAAGACATCGCGCGCGTTGGTGCGATTTCAGCAAACCAAGACACTGTGATTGGCGACATCTTAGCCGACGCTGTTGAAAAGGTTGGCGACAACGGAGTCATCACTATCGAAGAAGGCGATGGTCTTGAGACGACTCTAGAGATAGTCGATGGCATGAACTTTGACAAAGGTTATTTGTCTCCGTACTTCGTCACTGACACTGCCAAGATGGTTGCTGAATTTGAATCAGCTCTTGTTTTGATACACGAAGGCAAGATTTCGAACCTCCAAGAGTTTTTACCTTTGCTAGAGCAAGTGGCCCCTACCGGCAAGCCGTTGCTAATTATCGCCGAAGATATCGATGGCGAAGCATTAGCCGCCTTAGTGGTTAACAAAATGCGTGGCATCATGAATGTGGTAGCTGTTAAAGCTCCTGGTTTTGGTGATCGTCGTAAAGCGATGCTCGAAGACATCGCAATCGTCACTGGCGCCAATGCCATCATGAAAGATACGGGCACTAGCTTAAGCGACATCGGACTCGAAGACCTCGGTGCTGTAAAGAAAGTCCGCGTTGAAAAAGAACGCTGTATTTTGATTGGCGGAGCAGGCAAAAAGAAATCTGTAAAAGACCGCACATCACAAATCGAAGTGCAAATCGAACGCTCTACATCTACTTACGACACTGAAAAGCTACGCGAACGCTTAGCACGCATCGCCGGTGGTGTTGCAGTAGTCAAAGTCGGTGGCGCTACCGAAGCAGAATTGAAGCAGCGCAAGCATCGTGTTGAAGATGCGTTGCACGCAACACGCGCAGCTAAAGCTGAAGGTATCGTTCCAGGTGGTGGCACTGCCCTACTGCGTGCAATACCGGCAGTAAAGGCCATCCGTAAAAAGGCGCGTGGCGATGAAAAGTTTGGTGTCGATATCGTGATGGCAGCGCTTAGCTCGCCAACACGTATGATTGCCGACAATGCTGGTTTTGATGGTAATGTAGTCGTCGAAGATGTACTGCTAACAGAAGGATGGCACGGTTTTGACGCACTTAAGAATAAGTACTGCGATCTTGGTCGCGCCGGCATTATCGACCCAACCAAAGTGGTGCGCTGCGCTCTAATTAATGCAGGGTCTATCGCCGGTTTGATTTTAATAACCAACACCTTAGTCACTGATGTAGTCAGCGACAAAGATAGTTCATAGTATGAGTCAACGCGATTATTACGAAACACTCGGAGTTGCCCGCGATGCGAGCGACTCCGACATCAAGTCTGCTTACCGCAAACTGGCTTTAAAGTATCATCCCGACCGCAATAAAGAAGAAGGCGCTGACGGAAAATTCAAAGAAGCCTCTGAGGCATACTCGATTTTATCTGATAAAGAAAAGCGTCCGCGCTACGATCAGTTCGGGCATGCCGGAGTTGGCGGTGGCCCCGGCGGCGGTGGTCCACACGTCGACCTCAACGATATTTTCTCCCAGTTTGGCGACATCTTTGGTGGCGGCAGAGGCGGCGGATCTATCTTCGAGACGATGTTTGGTGGCGGTGGTCGCGCACAAGAAAATCATGCTGGGCGCTCATTGCGTGCCAGTGTTGACATTTCTTTGCTTGAAGTCTTAAATGGAGCAGAACGCACGTTGTCATTACGACGTAAAGAAAGCTGCTCTACCTGTACGGGGTCTGGCGCTGCCCCAGGTGGCACAGTTGAGACTTGCGATGGCTGTCGCGGACACGGTGTTGTTCAACAGCGCCAAGGCTTTTTCGTAAGTCAAGCCGAATGCCCGCGCTGTAGTGGGCGTGGTAAGACGATCTCTAAGCCATGTGGCACATGCCGTGGCACTGGGCATCAAGCGAAGCGCACTGAAATCTCAGTAACCATCCCCGCCGGAATTGATGATGGCGCGCAAATACGTTTAACCGGACAAGGCGAAGCTGGCAGCAACAACGCCCCGTCTGGCGACTTATACGTCGAGGTTAACGTACGTAGTCTTGATGGTTTTATTCGTCAAGGACGCGACTTATTCACAGAAGTACCGATCACCTGGATGCAAGCGGTGTTGGGTGACAAGATTGTGGTCAAGACTCTTGATAATGAAGCCAAGATGACGGTCCCGGCTGGCACGGCGACTGGCAAAATGTTCAGAATATCTGGGCAGGGTTTACCTAAACTACATGGTGGTAACCGCGGCAATTTGCACGTACGTGTAATCGTTAGCGTGCCAACCAAGATTAGCCGCGAAGAGAAAAGTTTAGTAAAAGAGTTACACAAACTTAACAAAAAGGAAAACGAATAATTATGTCTGACTCTAAAGATAACATTAAAGACGATGCAACCGATGAAACTGTTGCCAATGATACCGTTGAAGTAGTTGAAGAAGTTATCGAGGTCGTCGAAGACCTTGAGTATTTCAAAGACAAGTTCTTACGTGCGCAAGCCGACGTTCAGAACATGCGAAGACGCATGCATGACGAAACAGAAGAGCGCGTACGCCTGCGGCTCGAAAGTTTGCTCAATGATTTGATGCGCGTTGCAGATTACCTAGAGGTTGGTCTAAATGCAGTGCCACAAAGCGTTCAAGAAGCCGAACAAGGTGAAGCTTTCTTGACCGGCATGAGTGCCATTCAGCAAGCGCTTGACATGGTCTTTGTCGCACATGGGGTAATGTTTATCTCACCTGCCGCCAGTGACGCTTTCGATCCAGAGAAGCATGAGGCTGTTGAAACTGTAGAGGACCTTGAGATAGAGGCGCCACAGCTAGAGTTGCTTAATCGCGGTTACCGCATGGCTAACAAAATTCTGCGCCCGGCGAAGGTCCGAGTTATAACGAATGTCAGCTCAGATTGAGCGAGAGATATGTTAAGTTAAGGGCATGACAGATACTTCACGCCTGCTCAAATTTATCTTCGGTATGATTATCGCTTGCTGCCTGAGCAGCGATTTAATTGCACAAAAACAGGGGCGCGTCACGCGCGAATTCCCATCCTATGGTTTCAGTTTTAGGCCGCTGCGTGATTGGAAGGATATCCCGCAAGCACCTGACGACATTGCACGCGGACGCGTTGGCCAATTTTCTGCCGATGACTCAGTACGCGTATCCGTTGAAGGCAATCGTGGCATCCTTGTCACGCCAACCTTGATGATACTGCGTGATGTGCCACAAGCAGCTGTTACTGAAGAAAAAGCTGGTGGTCTACGCGGACGCGTATCAAAAGAAAAATCCGCTGAGCGGACTGTGCATGATTACGTAATTTCGATGTACGGCGGTAGTCTGCGCAAAGACGAATTCAAACTGCTTGTGCCTGAAGAATCGGATCCGAAAATAAGAAAGATGGAGGCTAAGCGCCAAGAGATCACTTCTTATTTTATTAGTGGCGGCTTAGGCTACGACACTCGCTTTGATGTCTACACCATACAACTACCGAATGAAAAACTTATCTTCGTCTGGAATTATCCAGGTGGTGATAGAAAAGATTTAAATAAGTGGTCAAAAAATGTTCAAGCAGCAATGAAAACATTTAAATACGATCCGGACTCGGTCACGAGTTTCGATAGTAATGCTGCACCAGACTCGAATGATGAATACGATTCGATTTTGGCCTTTCACGAAAAGGAAGTCGCGCAAACACCTGGCTGGCGTCTGATCGAGACTAAGTCAAAGAACTACTTAATCAAAACCAATTGTGACGATCGTAAAAGTATCAGCCAAGCGATCAAACGGCTCGAAGCCTCACGCAGAGTTTACGAAGAAGATTTCCCTCCGAAACAGAAAATCACCAATGTTTCTGTAGTACGTATCTGTAATACTCGCGAAGAATTCGGCATGTTTAGTGGTATGGGCGATGGCGTAGCTGGCTATTTCTCACCAGGATCCGAAGAACTCGTACTGTTTTTCGGCGAAAACAGCACCGGCCTCGACCTGACTTTGTCGGTCATGTCACACGAAGGTTTTCACCAATACGGATACTTTTTATTCAATCGTGCCAATCCACACCAATGGTTCGGCGAAGGGCACGGAGACTACTATGGCGCCTTCAAGATGACTGGCTCGAAGCTAAAGCCCGGAGAAGACATGAAAGGTGGCTTAGCTCGCCTTCCAGAAATTGCACGCATGATTGAGAATGGCGACATAAAGCCAATGGCCGAACATGTTCGCTACTCTCATAGTGAATGGCAAAACCAAGGTCCGTCAGGTGTTTCGTGCTATGCGCAATCTTTCACCTTGGTATATTTCTTGCGCGAGGGTGCCCATGGTCGCATCTCTTCAAAGTACTTCAAGAAAGAATACAAAGACATCATTCCTAATTATTTAGCGAGTGTTATTGACGGCTATGAGGCAGCCTATGCCGAGCATGTTTTCGAATCCGAAGCGCAGCTTAAGTTGCTCGTTGAAGCTGACGCCGACGAAGAACTCATCGAAGCACTCGAGAAAAAAATAGCCGAGCCCTGGAACTACCTTGACCGACAAGTTGAGGCGCAGCTACGTCGCGTCGCAATCGAAGAATCATGGGGTAAAATCGACGAAGACGAGTTTCATAAAAACTGGTTAGCTTTTGTCGAGAACGATCTACTTTAATTGATATTACGGTCACCCGCCCCTTCGCGATCACTCCAATGGAGTAAGCGGCGGGTGACAAATAAGTAGACCGGTTTAACGCAGCGCATCCAAACCTTGGCTTGTAATGATTTATTCGCAAGCCTTTTCAAATCATCGCTGCTTAAAGTTTGCGGATAATACGTGCGCTGATGCTTAAGTACATGGCGCAGGTCTTCACGAGATTGCGTCTTGAAGAACAATCGCCCGCGGCTCGCTAACTGCATGTCGATTAATGCCGGAGATCCGTCGCTAGAAACTAAGATATTCGGCTCTTTGGCGAGATCATTATGAGTGACTTTAGCCGAGTGCACTTCGTCCAAAAGTTGCTTCAGCTGCTCAAAAAACACTGCGGACGGCTGCCCGTGCTGATGTAAAGGCTTCCCTGGCAAGTAACTGCGTATGACACACCCACCTTGCACCTCGAGTATTTGCGGCAACTGCTGTGGAGCGATGTTGGCCCGCGTAAGCTGCTGCAGGGCTTTAACTTCGCGCCACGCTAAATAGTTAGCCAGTGGACGCACCCACCACCGCGCATAATTTAGGTCACGGCAAATTGCTAGCTGTGAAATACCCTTGGAATCGTTAAAATAGATTAGCTCTACACGCCCGAACAAATCTTGTTTGAGAATTTTTGGTGACGGCTGTAGCTCGCTCATACGCAAATGCTAACAGCCTCCTGCACCGTCTTGCGAGAATTCCTCTACGCTCTTGTAGAGTTGGTGATTGCGGTGCCGCGACATTTATGGTCGCTGTCCAAACGCGCATCGCGTTTAGAGCATTTCGAACAGCTCAACAAGCTTGAGGCTTTAGCGAATATTGAACTAGGCACACCTCCACGGCAGCTTAAATCTATATTCATTGCCGTTGGCGATCAATCGGGGCAGGCACATGCCATAAAGATTATTAAGCTACTACGCCAGCGCCATCCGCAACTTGAAATACGTGGCTTTGGTGGCAGCGACATGCAGGCGCAGAAGGTAACTATTTTATTGCCACTGGCCGACCTCAACATCATGGGCTTCATTGATGTCATAGCTAGATTGCCGTTATTCTTCAAAGCCATTTATCTATTTGTACGTGAGATTAAGCGTTCTAAGCCTGACTTAGTGTTGCTCATTGACTACCCAGGATTGAACCGTCATCTGCTGCGTATTGCTAGGCGTCATGACATTCAAGTCGTTGATTATATTGTGCCGCAATTGTGGGCATGGGCGCCGTGGCGTGTGCGTGATTTCAAACAGGCTAGCGCATTGCTCAGCATCTTACCGTTCGAAACTGCGTGGTACCAAAGCCAAGGTGCGCAGGCTCATTTTGTTGGGCACCCTATTGCTGACGCACTGCCAGCTATTCGCAGCAACAGTGCTTCAAATGTGATTGCGATTTTACCGGGTAGCCGCAAACGCGAGATTCGCAGCAATCTGCCATTGATGATGGCGGCCGCAGTGAAGCTGAAAAGCAGTCATCCGCAACTTAATTTTGTGCTGCCACACTCGCGTCCTCAGCTTGCAGAATTGATTGACGAAATCGTCAAAGATTACGCGATTGATATAAAAGTAAGCTTTAGTGAATGGCATCAACAACTGGCTAATGTGCGCGCAGCCTGGGTCGTGTCTGGCACCGCTTCACTCGAAGTTGCTGCGATGGGTATCCCGGCGGTTATCGTGTACAAGATAAACTCATCTTTAGGCTCGTGGGTAGCACAAAATGCTCTAAGCGTGCCTTATATTGGGGGTATCAACCTGATCGCCAACGCCTGTCTATTCCCCGAATTGGTCGGTAACAAGATTGACGCCGACGATTTATGTCGCGCGATCACCCCATTACTCGACGACGACAAATATGCCAAGCTGCAAGTTCAGCTAGGAGAGATTCGTCAGCGTTATTTGCAGCCTGGCGTCAGCCAACGCGTCGTAAAAATCATCGAAAACATCGAACCCACAACTAGTTCTCAACGTTAAACAACCATGCTCATCCACATCCTCATTGGTTTTGCTCTCTTTCAACAGCCCTCAGAAAAAGAGCTGTTCGATAACTACCTGAATGCCGTACGTCCGGCGCAGATGGCCGATGGCTCTTACGGCAGCGACGTCAACATCACTGCCAATATTCTTACGGGCATGGCACTTTCGCCACGCGCCTATCGCATCGACGATGGACCGTTCATGCGCGATGCTATTAGCTATTTGCTGCAGCACCAAGACGACGCGCCTTCGTGGCAAACCGATCAGCGCATTGCAATCGCTTTAGTGCATGTGCACCGTGATATGTATTTACCGACCGCTGAGAAATTAGCTCAGCGTAACGGCAAGAGCATCGCTCATTTCCATTCATCCGCAAGCGCTCTACTCAGTGCCGAGCGTATCGATAGCCTACCGCAAAATGCCAACTTGGCACAGATAGCCAGCGCCTTGGCCAACAGCGGACTACTACGTACCTACCCGACCACTCCATCACAAGACGATGGCAAATCTACTTCTGCTGCCGCACAAGCAGCAATCGATTACGAGCAAGGAGTCGACTACCTACTCGGCAGCCGCGGCGAATCAGGATACTGGGAAATCTTCGGTCAACCCGAACCAGGGATTACCGCCCTTGCAGCGCGCGGATTACTGGGTAGTGCCAGAGAAGAAGTTCGCCAACAAGCTTATCCGATTCTTGATTGGCTAGTCGGCATGCAACGCGAGGACGGATCGATCCACGGTGGACGCGTCATGGTTTACACCACTTCAGTCGCAATTGGCGCTTTAGTCGACGGCGGCCGTGAAGCCGACCTCGAGGTTATTGAACGCGCCGTTAGTTTCTTGCGCGCCATCCAAACGGATGAAGGCGAAGGCTACACCACCTCTGACAAGTTTTATGGTGGCATCGGCTATGGCGGCGATTTGCGCCCTGATTTATCGAACTTGCAGTATGCGCTACAGGCACTCAACGAAGCCGATGTTGCCGCTGACGACGCCGCTTTTCAACGCGCTATCTACTTTATTAATCGTAGCCAAAATCATTCTGAATCGAACGCCGAGACCTATTACGACAAAGGCAGTGACAAGCCAGCGCGCGCCGGCAACGATGGGGGTGCCGCTTATTATCCAGGTAATTCGCCGGCCGGCTACGAGCCGCAGCCAGATGGTTCCTTAGTCGCACGCAGTTACGGTTCAATGACATACGCTTTGCTTAAGTGTTATACCTTTGCCGGCGTCAAGCAAGACGACTCGCGAGTACAGGCGGCTATCGACTGGATTAGCAGCCATTACACTCTTGAAGTAAACCCCGGGTTCGATCCACTGATTGATCCGCGTGGTGGTTTTCAAGGCTTGTATTACTACTACCAAACATTGGCCCAAGCTTTGCAAGGCTTGCAGTTAACACACATCACTGACGTCGCTGGGCAGCAGCATGATTGGCGCACTGAGTTAGCTGAAAAATTACATGACGTGCAACTTGAGAATGGTTCATGGCTTAACAGCGATGCTCCTCGTTGGTGGGAAGGTAATCCAGACTTATGTACTGGCTACGCACTTGGCGCACTCAAAGCCTTACGTTAAGCATGGCCATTCATTTGCAACTACACAACGTCTTTTGCTTAGGCAAAAACTTTGCAGCGCATGCGCGCGAATTCAATTCGGCCCCGCCAACGAGCCCACTGTGGTTCAATAAACTGCCAAGTATTTTCATTGGCGATGGCGACGACATCATTATCCCCGAATGGTTAACGTCACGCGTAGATTGCGAAGCGGAAGTAGCCATCCGCATTGGTAGCGATTTGTTTAATGCTAGCGAGCAGCAATGCGAAGATTCGATTACGGGCTACACTTGCGCAAATGATATTACTGCGCGTGACGTGCAGAGCAATGATCGCAATAATGGTTTGCCGTGGCTGCGTTCAAAAAACGTGCAGACTTTCGGAACACTCGGACCGCATTGGCTAGATTACCCTGGGCATGCTGATTTTATGCGCCTCGAACTAGAAGGCAAGCTAAATGGCAAAGTGGTGCAATTCAGCGCACTCAGCGAAATGATTTTCACACCTGCACAGGCCCTTAGCGAAATAAGTCGCTGGCATCAGTTGGTCAGCGGTGACGTACTGCTGCTTGGTACACCAGAGGGAGTAAATCCACTCAATGATGGTGATCAACTCGAAGTGAGTTGCGGTGATATTAAATTGCGCAACACTGTGCGCCGGGCATGAAAAAAGCCGACCGGTAACCTCTTACGAGGGCTCCCTACCGGTCGGCTACAGAAAATCAGGTTCATTACTATTTCGGAATAGCACCGGATAATCTTTAGTAAATAGAATAAATATTTTTTATTTCTCTATATCGGTCAGTGATGGCGGGACCGCTCCGTGCCTAGCAGTGATGACAGTACTAATACCGCCGCGTAGATTGAATTCGCCGCGTACCTCTAGAAATACCGGATCAATCGCAGCTACCATCTCGTCAAGGATGCGATTCGTGACATCTTCGTGAAAATGGCCCTCGTTGCGAAACGACCACAAGAATAGCTTCAAAGACTTTAGCTCGATACACTTTTCGCCAGGAACAGTGCGGAAGCGCAACGTAGCGAAATCGGGTTGCCCAGTCATTGGGCAATTGCAAGTAAACTCGTGAGTGACACTTTCAATTAAAAAATGGCGCCCCGGGCGTGGATTATCAAAAATTTCGAATGCGTACATTGGTAAAAAAATAGCGAGCGATTCACAATGAAACGCTCGCATGTTTGGTAGGGATGAAGGGACTTGAACCCCTGACACTCGGATTATGATTCCGATGCTCTAACCAGCTGAGCTACATCCCCGTGCACCCGAGAGGTACAAGGGCGAAGATTTTACACCAATTGCCCCGCCTTCGCAAGGCGAGAAAGACTTTGTTCTCGTCCGAGTATATTCAGCACGTCAGCTAGTTCTGGACCGCCGAGAGCACCAGTGAGGGCACAACGCAATGGCTTCATTATTTTGCCGACGCCGACCTCGTGATCTGTTGCGATCTGCTTGACGATGCCAAAGAACTCTGCCGGTGGCCAGGCACCCTCTTGCAACTGCGCTGCGACCGCGGTGAGGTACCCTGCTACCCCGTCTTTCATTAATTCTTTTTGTGCTTTTTCGTCGTACGCTACTTCGCCTACTAAGCCAGCAGCTTGCTCGGCAAAGTGCGAGTAGAGGTTTGCGCGTGGCTGTAGTGCCAGCACTAACTTCGAGAGCAACTCATCGCTAAGCTCGTAACCCGCAGCTACCATAAACGGCTTAACGACTGCACACAATTCGGCTGTTTCAGTATTGCGGATGTACTCTCCGCAGATCCAGTTTAGTTTGTCGGTGTCAAAAATCGCACCGCCCTTAGAAACCTTCTTCAACTCAAAGCTTTTCAATAACTCGTCGCGACTAAAGACAGTGGTTTTATCATCAATTGCAAAACCGAGTAGACACAAGAAGTTGAACAGCGCATCACTTGGATGCCCCGAAGTTATGTAATCACCTAGAGCAGTGTCTCCGGTGCGCTTTGACAGCTTCTTACCGTCTGCACCTAAGATCAATGGCACGTGCGCAAATTCAGGGACTGGGTGGCCTAGAGCCTCGCACAGCAACACTTGCTTGGGTGTGTTCACTAAATGCTCTTCGCCACGAATCACATGCGAAATCTGCATCGCCGCATCATCAAGTGCACACACGAAATTATAAGTGGGCATACCATTCGAACGCACTGCAACCCAATCTTCGACATCAGCACTGGCAAAGCGCACGTCCCCACGGATGTGGTCTTTGATTAACACTTCGTGATCGGCAGGAATCTTAAAGCGAATCACGCATGCATCGCCGGCATCCGCCTTCGTCTTTGAATCAGCTGCCGACAATGCGCGCCAACGCTCGTCGTAACGCCAATTGGTTTTGTTATCACGCGCGATATTGCGCTGATCTTCTAGCTCATCGGCAGTAGCAAAACATCGGTATAGCCAGCCCTCTGCCATACCTTTATCGATTGCCTGTTGATACGAATCCACACGCTGCGATTGATAATAAGGACCAAAGTCTCCGTCTGCCTGCGGCCCTTCATCCCAGTCTAAGCCAAGCCAACGCATCGACTCGAGAATCGAATTCAGAGACTCTTCGGTGTTGCGCGCGGTATCCGTATCTTCGATACGCAGAATAAACTTGCCACCACGACTACGCGCAAAAGCCCAATTGAATAATGCAGTACGTGCACCACCAATGTGAAGCATGCCAGTAGGAGATGGCGCAAAGCGCACCCGGACGGGAC
>JBLINB010000004.1:0-68668 GCA_047638975.1 Myxococcota bacterium | reverse complement strand
GTTTTGATGATGCACCCGCGGCACCCAGGTGCTGGAAGTATGGGGCTAGGGTCGCAGGGAAACCAGTGGGCCCCCGTGTTAAGTCGTAGCCTGTTTGTGGATAAACCGCAAATTCATAACCTGTCGTATATGACAGAAGTAAAGCAGCGCCTTGATATGAGCGTGGCCTTTTGGGAAGGAAAACGTTGGCCAGCTAAACAAGATTCGCCAGCTTACGCGCCAGAAATAGCCTTGCAAGATGCGCGACAACAAGTCGCCGGACGCCCATTGGCAATTATTAGCATTAGCACGCATACGCCTAGCCTTGACTTTTTGGTGCAATTTGACGCTGCCCACGAAGTCGCCCGCCAAGACGGTGTTTATCTGTGGTTGCTTGCTGCTGTGCCGAAAGTGGACGAAAACTAAGCGCTTGACGTATATCTGTAGCATCGATCGATGTACGCAGATGCAGATCGGCATTGCTACGCGCAACGCGTAAACAGCGTAGTACCGCGCGCCCACTGAGCGCCAAAAGGGTGCCGGCTTTACGCATTTGTGCTTGCGCATCGCCTTCAATACCAGCAGATAGTATTTGATCTAGCGAAGCTTCTTTGGAGTAGAGGAAGCCACGCTGTGTTGTGAGTTGAAAATCATGAGCTAAGCTGATTTGCTTAATAACGTCTTCGTCGCAGGTTGCCGTAGGGCTGCCGTCTAAGACTTCGGGTGCTACAGGCCCCATTTCAACAAACATATCGAAGCGGTCTTGTAAAGGCCCCGATACGCGTGACAGATAAGCCTCGACGCGATTGTCACTACAGCGGCAAGGTATCTTAGGATGGCTTAAGTAACCGCACGGACATGGGTTTGAAGTGGCTAATACGATGACATCAGCGGGGTACTTGGCCCAATCTCTAGCGCGCTGTAGGCGGACCTCTTTTTCTTCGAGTGGCTGGCGCATGCCTTCTAGAGCAGGTCGTGTGAATTCTGGCATTTCGTCGAGGAACAGGATGCCACCATGTGCGCGTGACATCTCGCCAGGGCGCAGTGGACTGCCGCCGCCTAATAAGGCTTGCGCGGATGCCGTGGTATGTGGAGAGCGAAAGGGCGGACGCTGCGGCATACTGGTTAATGGGCCAAGTAATGCTTCAACCCGCGCTAATTGCATTGCAGTGGTGCTGTCGAGGTCGGGCAGCAAATGAATGATGCGTTGGGCGAGCATACTTTTACCTGTGCCAGGCGGACCCTGCAGCCATAAGGAATGCTGACCAATAGCACATAAGATCGCCGCTTTATGCGCATGCTGCTGGCCACGTATTTCATCTAAGCGCGGTGCCTTTGCCATTCTTGGACGATACTTCTTCGGGCGTATAGGAGAGTGTGAAGACGGCGTATTTAAGAAATCGACAACCTCACGTAGATCGCTGAAGGCATAGACTTCTGCGCCAGGTGCTAAGGCGGCCTCATTGCCCGCTTTATGTGCGGTAACAATTTGCACGTTATCTTCTACTGCGGCCAATGAGGCTAGCAAGGTGCCATAGGCCGGTGGATGTAGGTTACCCTGTAGATCGAGTTCGGCAAGAAATAGGGTGGCTTTGCTTGGCAACTTTGCACATTGTTCTTCGACCAACAGTGAAACGGCTAATGCCAAATCAATAGGTACGCCACGCTTAGGTATTTGTGCAGGGAATAAATTGAAGAGTACTTTGCCCCTAGGGAAAGTAAAGCCATGATGTTTTAGCGCAGCTGGTAAACGTTCGCGTGATTCTTTGGCGACAGCATCAGGCATACCCACCATAATGACCCTCGATAGACCAGGGTCGCTGCGGCTTTCGACCCCAACCAAATGCCCCTTGCTTTCATGGATCGTAGCCGCGAAGATGGATTGTTTCACTTTAAGGGGACGCCTCGCCAACACATCGACACTAGAAAACTTTTCGCAAAGGACCTGCTGCGGTGTGTAATAACGGAATACCGTAATGTTGCGCAATCTCTTGCGCCGGTAAAGGAAAATTAATGGGTGCACATGACGCCCACAGCTCGTTTGGACGCAAATGCTCAATCATCATCGCTAAGCCGTCGGTACTTAAACCATGGTGAGGGCTAAACATGATGTCGACCGGACCAGGGCTGAGGTATCGCGCCAACTCAAATAGCGCTGATCCGTCTTGGTCGCCAAGTACAACAATGCGCTGCTGCTGATAGCGTAAATCAATCGCAAAGCCATTATCGTTGGCTGTACTCTTAAGATCGCCACGGGTTCTATAAACAGTCACCGTCCATGGAGCGAGTTGTAGCTCTAATGCTTCACTATGGCTCAGTTCGCGCACTGCAAGGCGCTGGTGCAATGCGGGCATGCCATTAACATGATCGTCATCGCGATGCGAGAAAATGAATTCGGTAGGCGCCGGCCATTTGTTATGTAGCAACTCTTTGAAATAAATGCTATCTACCAAACGATTGGCATTTAATGTTTTGCTGCCGAGATCAAAGCCGACACTACGCTGCTCACCATTGATAACCACCCCCAAGCCATGCCCTACATTTACCATACTGATACCAATACGCTGTGCAGGGCGATAAGCAAATAAACCGATGGCCAGCACCACCAATGCTCTCTTGAGCATTTTTGGTGGCGCAATTTGCAGGGGTAAAGCCAAGGCAAGGGCGATGATTGCAATGACAGTTATGGCTACTTGACTGCTGGTAGTCGCAAGCAATGGCGTACCGGGTAATAAGTCGCATAGCGTGATTAAACGCGTTTCTAGGCTGCTGATCGCGCTTAACAAAAATTGCGATAGCGGCTGAACAGGCAAAGCCAAGCTGGCAAGAATAATAAATAAACGTGCCGTAGTGAAAATAGCAAAGATCGGGCTAAAGATGATGCTAAAAAATTCGATGGTTGCCTGCAAATTATGAATCACCGGCATGGTGGCGAAGAAGGCGGCCCATGAGCAACGCATCGTTGCTTTAAAGTTAGAGTCATTGACTTTATCGCTACACACAATGATGGCAATAGTTGCCGAATAGCTAAGTAAGTAGCCCAAACCAAAAGGACTATTTGCGAAGAGTAGTAATTCACTCAAACCAACGATGGCTAGCAAACGCATCGCCGAGAAATTTCGAAAACGCATCGCAGCTAAATCACGCACCACAATAAAACCAAGAGCGCGGCTGACGGCGGGGCCGAAGCCTGCTAATAATGCTGCAATCACTAAAATAGGTAGCCGCAAGCGGTTAAAACGATAACCAAGGATACGGCGTAGGAAGGCATTCCAGAGCCAAAAGTGCATGCCAGAAACCGCGAGTAAATGCAGCAAGCCAAAATTGCGATAGCCTGATTTTAGTAAATCATCAAGACTGCTTTTATCAGCCAAAATCAATGCGCGCGCAATACCTAATTCGTTACCCTGAAATAAATGCTTGAGCTTAAGTTGCACCCAATGCCGCAACTCGTCAAAGGGCAGAAAACTTTTATACTTCAAGGAACGATAAGATATCTTTTTTAAACTAAGCCAGCGCCCATCTTGCTCGAGGATGCCCTGCGCCGCGATGCGTTCGCCTATCTCTAAATTGCAATAATTATTACTATTGATGGCACGTAGTTCTTTAAGAGTATTCAACTCTGCGTTGTCGTCACTGCTGATATCTCGCAGCATTATTTTGACATAGTCGCTATGCACGGTGATGGCGGATACCGTGGCGTGAAGAGTTACCGGATGCAACCGCGCCTTTTGAAGCAACAACTGTGGGGGCTGATGCAAATATGCCAAACAGGCCATCGCTAAGATGAGCATGATGCGGGTATTGATGAACAACCAGTAACTAGCAATCGCCAATAAGCAGCATACGCCACTTAAATATAAAGCCAGTGTGTCGGCATAATCTCGATGCCATGGCAGCATGTATAGCAATAGCGCTGCCAACAAGTAGCTGCAAAAGGCTAGTTGCAGCAACTTAGAGTGACGCCAAGAGTTCATGCATAAAGTAGACGTCCACAGGCGAATAGTACACTACAATATTTACATGGCAGAATTACATCCACACGCATTATTTGCGGGTAGCTTCGACCCCCCAACACTTGGTCACTACGATTTGATTAAACGGGGTGTTGCATTGTTCGGATCATTGCGTATCGTCATCGCTGAAAACATAAATAAAAAAGGGCTTTTTAGCCTCGAAGAGCGCCTCGAACTACTGCGCCACGACTTAGCAGATTTGCCGGTAGTCATCGATTCTTGCTCTGGGCTATTGGTCGAATATGCGCAAAGTCATGACGTCAAGATTTTGCTGCGTGGCATGCGTAGCGTAACGGATTTCGAATATGAATATCCGATGGCTTTAACCAACCGTCAACTCGATGCCACTATCGAAAGCGTATTTGTCATGCCAAATCCAAAGTTCTCTTACGTCTCTTCGAGCTTGATTCAAGAGGTCTATATCAACGGCGGTGTTTTGCCACAATTTCTCAGCGATCATGTTCATCAACAATTAACTAGCAAAGTATAAATGGAAATCATTCACACGAATAAATCTTCACAAGCAATCGGTCCTTACAGTCAAGCCATTCGTGTTGACGGTTGGGTGTACACTTCCGGAGTCGTCGGTATGTGCGCAGATAATTCAATCGTCGGTGACGATATTGAAAGTCAAACGCAACAAGTATTTTCTAATCTAAAAGAAATCTTGTCGGCCGCCGGCTGCAGTTTGCAAGACATCGTGAAGGCGACTGTTTATCTCGCCGACATGGACGAATTCGCTGCAATGAATGCCATCTATAGCGAACATCTAGACGGCCACCAACCGGCGCGCTCGTGCGTCGAAGTGCAACGTCTGCCGCGTGATCTAAGAATCGAGATTGACGTAATCGCGCGCCCATCTAGCTAGGCGCTGGAACAGCAACAGGCATCCGACTAATGCAATGCTAGGCAGGTATATGAGCCAGCCGGCATCGACTAAAGGATTTAAAGTAGCCATGCCATCGCTGGCAAGGCGTCCCCATGAAACGGTGGGTGATTCTACGCCAAGACCGAGAAAGCTAAGGAAGGCTTCCATTAGGATGACGCGCGGCAAGGTGATTATTAACATGCTGCCAATGGCGGGCCACAGTTGCGGTAAAATGTGATTTTTGAAAATACGCGACTGGCGCATGCCCTGACTGCGCGCGGCGTCAACAAATGGCAAACTATTTATGCGGCGGCATTCGGCGCGTACTACACGCGCTGTAGGCAGCCAAAATAATACGCCGATAGCTACGAAGAATAACTGTAATCTACCGAAGCCGATGCCGGCTAATTCAATGCGATACTCTTGCAATATCGATAGCATGAATAAAATAAACACGACCATCGGAATCGATTCAAGTGCATCGGCAAAGCGCATTAATAAACTGTCACGCCGTCGCGATCCAAGGCCGGCGAATGCGCCAAAAGGAACGCCAATCAGTAACGCCACGATGGTTCCGAATAGGCCAACGCTGAGGGAAATTCGGGATCCGCTGACTAAACGCGCTAGCATGTCGCGTCCTTGTGCATCCGTGCCCAGGTAGGGGGCTGAGGTCAACTGCGGCGCTACTAAAAGTTGCTCGGTATCCATCGCGCTATAGTCGGCTAACGGTAGCTGGGGTGCCAATATCGCAATAATGCAAATCAGTAACAACACTGCTGCTTGCCAACGCGGAAATGGATTACTATGCATCGCTAAATAGACTCATTACGCGGATCAAATTTCATGATCAAGATGTCTGCGATAAAAGTGCAGCTGGCAAGTGCTGCTGTATAAACCACGGTTACACCCAAGGCCAAAGTGTAGTCGCGTGCTAAGGCAGCTTGCACGAAAAAGGTGCCGAGCCCCGGTAGAGAAAATATTTGTTCGATGACCAACGAGCCAGTGAGGATGCCAGCCGCTGCTGGCCCTAGAAAAGCTAGCACCGGTGTTAGACTCGGACGCAGGATGTAATTTATTTGCAGCTTACGTTTGTGCAAACCTCTGGATAAAGCGCTGCGATAGGCGTTACTGTTACGCGCTGCCGTCGCATGATGTTGGACCAGTACAAAAAGCTGTGCCGCCAAGGGTAGGCCAAGCGCACAACACGGCAATATCCATGAAGTAATACTTCTCTGTCCGGCTACCGGCAAGATGCCGAGGCCGAAAGCAAAGATGCTAATCAAAATGCCGGCGATTACAAAGTTTGGGGTGGCAAGTAATGTCGAACCACTGACTTTGATTAACCAGATGCGCCATTTAGAGTTTGAAGTCGCACAATATAGTCCGGCACTAAGCCCAACGAAAACGGCGATAAACAATGCGCCAAGGCCAAGAATCAATGAAACCGGAATAGCGGCATTCAACAACTCTTTGACTGCTGTGCCTTGGTATTGCAAGGATGGCCCGAAATCCAAAGTCGCCAAACCGCGCAATGAATTTAGATACTGAGTCGCTAGAGGTTCATTCAACTGATAACGTGCTTCAAGTGCAGCGAGCGTCTCTGCCGCGAAGGACTGATTGCTATCGAAGGGGCCACCACGCGTGCCGTGCAACATGAAAAAGGCCAGTGCGTGCACCAATAACACACTCATCACAGCAAATCCTAGGCGGCGTAGAAGGTTAATCATGCTGCGGCTCGCGACTTAGATTATGCCATTCAATAATCCCAAACTTATTTGCAGTGTGACCGCTGATACTTGGGCGCAACAGTTGCATATTCGAATCGAAACACAAGGGTATCAGGGCATACTCGCTAAGCAGCAGTTCTTCGGCAGCGGACAAGATTTCTAGCCGCAATTGCTGGTCAACGCAGTGCTGCGCGTCGTCCAATAATTTGTCGTAGTTCGCATTGCTAAAGAAACTACGGTTATTACGGTGCTCGCTTCTAAATAATTCTAAAAAAGTATAGGGGTCGTAATAATCTCCGATCCATGTCGAATGCGAGGCTTGATAGTCGCCTGCGCTTTGCAGCGGGAAGAAGGATTTGGCCTCAAGCTGATTGAGGCTAACCTTAATACCCAAAACGCTATGCCATTGCTGTTGTAGAAATTCAGCGATGACTCGATTCATCTCAGACGCTGGGTATAAATAATCAATACTTATCGCATCGAGATTTAGCTCTGTTTTGGCAATAGCTAATGCCTGACGCGCTTCAACGGCATCATACTTAATAGCAATGCGCGAGGTATAACGGTCTAGCAAGGTCGGGATAAACGCATATGCCGCTTGGCGCTCGCCACCGATTAAAGCGACCAATTGTTCTCGGTCTATAGAGTGCGCCAAGGCCTTGCGCAGATTCTTATTGCTTAAGAGGCTACCATCTTGTTGCTGCAGTCGAATAAAGTAACTAGCGAAGCTCGGTGACACATCCAGCGATTGCGGATATTGCTGCTGCAATTTTGCAACGGCCAATTGCGGGACTGCAGGAATAAAATCGACCTGTTCATCAAGGTAAAGATTAAGCGCCGTCCATTGCGAATCAACACTTAAGAAATCGATAGTCTTAAAAGAGCGCTCCGAAAAATCAGGATGCTGCGGATTAATCTCGAGTCGGCTAAAGTCACGAATGTGTCTTTCGGCAATCGTATAGTGCCCCGAATAAACCATGCTGTCTGGCAAAACTCCGGGTGCCGAGTCACGCAACTGCTCGGGGATCGGAGCCAGGGCGTGATAGGCACAATAAATAGCAAACAAAGGCTGCGGGGTGCCAAAGTTTACCTGCAAAGCGCCATCAACAATCTCTATTTTTGCTCCGGCAAGCCAATCCGCATAGGGTGCAGCCGTGGACGGCCGCTGTAATCGCTTCCAGCTGTCGCGCACATCAATCAGCGTCAACGCCGAGCCGTCCGACCAACGTGCGTCAGAGCGTAGCCTAAAGCGCCACTGGCGATTGCTGTCGCTAGCCGTCCAGCTTGTAGCTAATTCTGCGCGCAAATCTCCGGTCGCAGGATCGATTGCGGTAAGGCAGTCAAAGACCGCGCTTAGCAGGCGGGCACTTGCGGCACTGGTCGCCAGTTGCGGGTCAAAGGAATCTAACTCGGAGCCATTGACTACGACTAACTCGGCTGGCTGTGGTGAACAGCAGCAGAGTAAAGCCAGCAGAGAGAGGGTTTTCAATTATGTACAGGATAAAAGATAGTAATAAAGAAATCGAGTATGCAATCGCCTACAATCATGAGGTGAGTGATGCGCCTATTCTCTGTGTGAGCCAGCTAACGGTCACCGTTTGCGATTCTTCTGCAACAGTGGTCAAAGACTTCGAGTTGCAGCTTGATGCTGCGAAAATAACGGCAATCGTCGGCGAGTCTGGCTCTGGCAAATCTTTAGCATGCCTGGCGATGATGCAGTTGCTACCGAATGGCCTTAAAAGGACTTCCGGCATCATCAAGCTTGACGGCAGTGATATCTCCGAATTGCCAGAGAGCCGTTTGCGCGCTTTACGTGGCAAGCAGATTGCCTACGTCTTTCAAGATCCAAGTTCATGCCTTAATCCCGTATTGAGCATTCACACGCAGTTGGACGAAGTCTTGTTAGCGCATTTTCAGAGTATGCCAAGCGCCGAACGTCAACGCCGTTCGCGCCAGCTATTAGCCGAAGTAGGTCTGGGTGAGCTGCAAGATATACGCAGTAACTACTCGCACCAATTAAGCGGCGGACAACGGCAGCGCTTATTGCTAGCATTGTCTCTGGCTGCTGACCCGCAAGTTTTAATAGCGGATGAGATCACCACGGCGCTCGATCCTGAAACTCAAGAGATGATCATTGGGTTGCTTACAGAGCTATGCGCCAAGCGTGAACTTGCAATCGTTTTCATCACACACGATATTTCTTTAGCTAAACAAATCGCCGACAATATCGTGGTGATGCATGCATCTACGGTGGTCGAATGTAATAGCACGGGTCATATATTTACATCTCCGCAGCATCCAGTAACCAAGCGTCTACTGGCTGCTGCAGAAAAGCAACGTGCTGTGCAAATCGAGACCAAGAGCCAAGAGGTCGTGCTTGAAGCCAAGCGATTAACCATTTCTTATCGCGTACCACGCATCTTCGGCCGCGCGCGTTTGTCAGAAATCGTCAGTGATATCTCCTTCAAGCTGCTGCGCGGTCAAACTTTGGCAATCGTCGGAAAGTCGGGCTCGGGTAAGTCGACTATTGCGCGCGCTGTTTGTGGTTTGGCACATGAAATAAAAGGCGAGCTAAATTTGCATATTGAAAACGATGTCATCGCATTGCACCAAAAGGACCAAGCAGCATTGCGTCCTTTTCGTCGTCATGTCAGTATGATTTTTCAAGACCCAACTAGCTCCCTAAATCCACTGATGCCCATTTGGAAGTCGGTCGCCGAGCCCTTGCTGGTGCACTCTCAATCCGATGCGGCGACGCGTAAGCAGCGCGCACTTGAGTTGTTGAGCGAGGTAGGCCTAGACGCAGCGCTGTTGTCAGAGCGCTTGCCATCGCAGCTAAGCGGTGGCCAGTGTCAGCGGGTGGCGATTGCACGAGCTTTAGCGCTTAATCCTGAGGTAGTCGTTTGCGACGAGGCGATATCCTCTTTAGATTTAACCGCGCAGAATGAGATTATTGACTTGCTGCTACAGCTGCAGCAGCGCCGTCTCTTGAGCTATTTATTCATAAGCCACGACCCAGAGTTGGTCGAAAGAATAGCGCACGACATTTTGTCGCTCAATAAATTGCTATAAGGATAGGTTTCAGGTTAAACTTAGGATATGGCGAAATCTCCGCGGCTCGACGTAATCTTTTTAGATATTGACGATACTCTATTTGCTACAACGGACTTTGTCTCTATAGCTCGCCGCGATGCCTTACAGGCAATGATTGACCGAGGCCTAAATGCTAGTCTAGATCATTTGCTGCAAGAGCTCGAGCTAGTGGTGCAAGAATTTGGCTCTAACCATGATCACCACTATGATTTTTTGCTTAAGCGCTTGCCAGCCGAGGCGCTTAAAAATGTTAACATCGATTTGATTGTCGTTGCTGGCACCATTGCCTACCATAATGCTAAGTGGAAGCACCTGCATATTAGTGAAGCCGACCGCCAACTATTGGCCGACATTGACCAATCCGGAGTGCGCTTGGGAATTATTACCTCTGGTTTAGTACGCAAGCAGGCCGAAAAAATATTGCGCCTCGAAATAGATAAATACACCGACCCACAACTTATCTTCATTACGCATGCGGTAGGCATCGCCAAGTCAAATGTGAAGTTGTATAAATCTGCGATTGAACAAACCGGCTGCCAAGCAGAAAATATCATGCACGTTGGCGATCATCCCTTTCATGATATAGACACTGCAAATGCTGCAGGAATGATAACGGTATGGGTAAACGGTGGGGGCAAGCACAGCGTCAATAACCCAATGACTGCGCCAGCGTTTACGATTAAACGCTTCTCAGACTTGCGGCAAATATTAGTTGACCATTACAGTCTGAAAATATAAAAAAAACCTCGCTCAGATAGAGCGAGGTTTTTTTTGTAGATAGACTAATCAGATAGATTAGTTGCCAAGTTGCGCATCAAGGCGATCCTTTAACTCGTTAGCATCAATGATGGTCGCAGTAATCATTAGGATTACGTCACGATTCTCTGAAGCCTCGCCTTCTTTCTTGAAGAGTAGGCTAAGTATAGGGATGTCTGACAGGAAAGGGATCTCAGCGCGTTGATCGATGTTGAACAACTTCTTTAGACCGCCAATTACAACGGTACCACCATCTGGAACAACCACTGTCGTGTTTACCGATGCTACTTGTAGCTCAGGAAGCTGAATAGTAATAGGTGTTGTAAGACCAGCTAAAGACGAGGTGAACTCGGCGATAGGGCGCTGGATAGTAGCAATCGTTGGACGTAGCTCTAGGCTAACAGTCTTACGATTTTGAGCAATGGTTGGACGTACATCAAGCACGATACCATCAGAGATTACGCCAACAACAGGGTCAGCGATAAACGATGCCAAAGCAACTTCTACATCAAAATCTTGAATGTAAGTTATTTGGTTAAGCATTGCCGCATATGCGCGCTCAGTGTTTTGCGTTGAAAGAATCACAGAAGTCAATTCTTGTGCACGCTCGTCTTTACGAACAGCGTTCATGATTAAGCTGTACTGTAAATCGTCAATAAATGACAATTGCATTGCTAGGCCACCAGCTACTCCGAGGCGAGAACCGTAGTCGCCAAGGATGCCCTCGGTACGTGCACGGATAGAACCGTCAGCACCTTCACTGTAGTAAGCGCCAGCAGTAGGGTTAGAGCCTGAGCCAGAAGGCAATCCAAGACCGTTGTCATCAAAAGCGGCAGACGCATTATCGTCAAATCCGGAAGTGATATCGTCAAGTGGGATCAGTTGGCCGCCAGCAGCAGCTGCAGTACGAGCACCGCGCCAATCAACGCCAATCTCTTGGAGGTAATCTTTCGTGATCACTAGGAACTTAGCTTCAATGTTAACCATTGAAGATGTGTAGCGACGGAAGCCCTCAAGGAACTCTTCGATTTCGCGGTGCACTTCAGGAGTGTGGCGTACGAATAGTTGGCCGTTTTGAGCTTGAATGGAAACACCCTCGATCGAATCCCATGTGCCTGTAGCGATACTTTGCTGCACTAAGGTTGCGATGTTGTCAGGATCCATGATAGGTACTGGTTCACCAACCGGGCCACCAAACTGTGGCGCCTCTTCATCCATAGAGAAACTAGAATCAGGTAACTGAATCTTGTCGATTTGTGGAGCAGCTTGGTCAACAATCATTGCTGTAAGGTCGCGAATGTCGTGTGGGCGCAACACCAAGTTATTGTAGGCGTTCGATAGCGAGGTAATGTAAACAACACCATGACGGAAGCTATAAATCACTTCAGGGCCAGCCGCATCAGTAATGATGTTTAGAGCATGCTCGACACTAAGTTCGTGTGTCATGCTAAGGTTGAATTCGATACCTTCGGCATCAACAGCATCAATCGCATCTGGTGTTACAACAAATGGGATGCTAGTAAAGGTACGTAGTTGATCAATTACAGTTTCAAGGGATGTTTCACCTTCGAAAACCAAACTTGGTATGCGCTGAGAAACGATCTCTTTCTTCAAAAGACTGTTTTCTGCAGAGTTTTCGTCGCTATCTGGAAGGATGCGGTACTTCTTACGCAAGTCATTGATTTTGCGCCAGTGCTCGGCATTAGGCAGGGTAACGATTTCGTTATTAATCACACGTGCCTCTTCGATATCTTCGTGCCACGTGCGGAAACGATCGGCGCGTACTTTTACCCAAGTATCTTCGAGGTTAAGGTGTCGAGACTTTTGAGCCGTATCAAGTAGCTCTTGTGCGCGCATGTTATGCGGGTCTTCGACGATTAGGCCAGTACACAATTCAATGGCTACATCAAACTTGCCAGCAGAGTAGCTATCAATAGCGTCTTCGAGGATGCCATCGCGGCGCAAGTTTAAGCGCTCAAGCTCGAGTTGGCGTTGCTGCTGCAGAGCAGTGAAAGAATCACGTGTTGCCATCTCGCGTTGGTTAGACATAGCGGCGTCGCGCTCGTCTGTAACAGATTCGAGTAGATTAGATATCTCTATATCTAAAGAACCCCAATTAAGGTTTAAGTCGCTACCGTTTACGATACTACTTGCAAGGTTTAACTTGCCGAGTGCTGCATCATAGTTACCTTCAGCGCGTAGATTCTTAGCCGCTTCGAGGTTGGCGCGCGCATCTGCTTGCAAACGTTCGCCACGTGCTTTAGCGCGTAGTAAAACATCATCGCTAGAGCCAGTAATGTCGGTGTTAGCGCGCCCTAAAGCTACCTGTACTTGTTCAAGTAGGGTAGTGGCGTCAGCCGCTGCGGCATTCAGCTGAAGTGCTGCCAGAAGTTCGTTCTCTGCTTCAATCAGACGTGCATCTGCATATGCTTGACGGGCACGGGTTACGTGCTCGCGAACCAACATTGCAATTTGCTGATCACGCAAAGAGCTTGCAGCTTGCGCATCTTGAATGAGATTAGGATCGCTTTGTTGCTGCGAAGAAACTCCCCCTTCAGCAAAGTCTGTTGTGGTTTCCATGTCAGACTCGGAAGAAGCACAGGCACTAAAAAGTAGTACAAGTGGGATGGTGTAAGCGGCGGAATTGAGAAATGTTTTCATTTTTTATCGCGTGAAACGACACTAAAGAACGCAGGGGATTCAGGGTAGTCCTATTGAGGAATAGGAAGGCACAGATTAGCAATTCTCGACGGGGTTCGCCATGCCAAAAAGTGTCTAAATGAGCTAAATTAAAGAGTTTAGTCTTGCTCGTGAGTGCCAGCAAAGGACACCTTTTGGAACTTTTCGCGTATGATGACATCGAGGAGAACCACAATGTCGCCATAGACGACGCCTTTTCGGGCATCTAGAGAGACAGGAGTCTCTTCCTTGTCGTACGCGGGGTCTTTTAAGAACGTCGTTAAGTCAGGTAACGGATTCTCTGGATCATCTATGTTAAACGGGTCGTAGTAGTACTGGAAAGAACCAATTTCGACGCGAATACGACGTCCTTCGTATTGCACCAAGGACGGATTACCGGGGTCTTCTACTAATTCACCAGGCTCAGCAACCTTAAGCAAGATATCAATCTTATCGATTTCAATAGCCTCGCTTGCAGAAGTACCGCGATCCTTCGGCAGGGCAGCATCTAGGCGCCCCTCGAGAATCTTGAACTTCAGCGTTACAATGAAGAAAATAAGGAGCAAAAACGTAACGTCAATCATTGGCGTCATGTCAGTCTTTATCTCTTTGAACTTTTTCTTTTTTCTAGCCATTGTTAGTTACCTCTAGCTGCTTCACGAGCCTTAACAACTTCTGGATCTTCAGAAGCGGCAAGTTGTACTTTCCAGATTTGGATGCCGTCGCGTGTGCAAACCTCCATGATCTTCTGTAGATACTTGAAAGGAGTGTTGCGGTCGGCACGCAATAGAATGGGATCGTCTGGTAATTCGATACCCAAAGTCTCATCCATCTTGCGCTCAAAGAAAGGAACCCATTCGTTTTCCATTGTTTGTGCAAGCTTCCAGTAGTGGTCTTCGCGCCCCTTACGGATAGGGTCGGTACGACCACCAGTATCGATGTTAGGGTAGTAAAGAATTTGACCACGCCACACGATGTCGGACCACTCTAGGTCTCCTGGAATTGCGATGCCCATTTGCTGGTATTGAGTAACAATACTATCAGGCACGCCGCCGGCAGGGAACCAGCGAATATTCAAGATCTGACGTCGTTCAGGAGGCTCGTCATGCCCGGCTTCCATTGCAATGGGAAGCTTGAGCTGTTCGAGGTCCTTCTTTGACATGTCATTAACCAAGATGAAGAAGATGATCAACAGGAATGTCATGTCGATCATCGGCGTCATGTCGATCTCGATCTCTTCTACTTCTTTTCTTTTCGTTGACATAGTTATTAGCTGTTAAAGAGAACAGCTTAGTTAGCTATGCGAAAGCGTTCGAATAGATCTTCAACGATGGTGCCAATTTCTAGACCCATCATTTGAACCCTGTTGCGGAACAAAGCGTAGAAAGCAGTAGTCGGTATCGCAACAACGAGACCAAGTACGGTTGTCATTAGCGCCAAAGAAATCGTACCCGCGAAGTCGGCAGGGTTTACACCACCGGCACCAGCAGAACTAATCTTAGCGAAAGCGCCAACCATTCCCCATACTGTGCCGAACAGACCCATCATAGGACCCAGACCCGCAATGAGGCTGAGCCAACCGATTTTCTGTTGTAGCTTCAGGTTCTCTTCTTCGTTCTTCTCTTCAAGGTGCTTTTCAATAGTTCCAAAAGGATGACCGATCTTGCGGATACCTTCAAGTACTACATTACTGAAGTAGCATGGCTGTGCCTCGCATACTTCAAGAGCTTCTTGGTAGTTCTTGTCATTGAACAATTCTTCAATCTCGTCAATTACTTCTGGCGGAGCAAGTTTTTCGCGCTTAATAGTCATGAAGTGCTCGATGACTAGAGCCATTGCGATCACAGACATGAGAATAATGAAAGCACCAATCGCACCAGCATTCTTAATGCCATCGATGATAGATGCGCCACCTTCGTCGGCTGCAAGCAGCTGAGGAGCGGTAAGTAGAACACCAGCTAATACTGGGATGAAGTTACGAACTGTTGACATGATTGTTAGTTGTTTATTGCGGTAGAGTTGCCGCTGAATGAGGTGTCGATTCTAGCAATCCCAAGGAGATTATAGGCCCTGAGAAGTCGCTTTTATTGCCCAAGATGAATTCGGGTAATAAGTACTCAGACGGTTAGCTGCTGAGCGTGAGGCCTTGGTGTCTAGCAGTGAGTTACTGACAGACGCAAGCTGGTAAAGAGCTTGAGGGGTTACATCGGGCGAGGACGGCATAGTCGCGACAATTTTCGCTAGTTGTAGCTGCGCAGAACGTAGCTCTCCGGATTCTATAGCGGCCTCGGCTAGACCAAGCCATGCGGCAGAGCGCACAACCGGTGATGTCGCAGAATCGTCAGCAAGGGCCTGCCAGTAGGATTGCGCTGCGGATATTCCGTCTGTAGCTTGAATGGCTTGCCCAGACAGGATCTGTACTTTTGAGTACAGTCCGCGTGCTGTAGTCATTAATGCTACAGGAGTCTCTGAATCGCGTATCATCGACCCTATTTTGTCGTTAAGACTTTTGAGGCGACTTTGGGCGACCTGTGCCTGTTGGCCAATCAAGAACGCTTCGCAGCGAATGATGTTGGCCTGCAATTCGATGTGGCGCGCCAAATTCTTTTCGAAGGCCATGTCGGATAGCGCTGACATCAAAGAGGTTGCGCCATCAATATCACCAGTGTTCGCTAGCGCTTGGGCCAAAGCCATCTGCGCACGTGGCAACCAGAAGGACTCGCTGTTATCGCTCGTCCAGGTGTTTAGTAATGTGATAGCCGCAGAATATTGCGAGTTGTCGGTTTTCGCCCAAGCGATTAATACTTCGGCGCTACGTAGCTCAGCAAAGGATTGCAGGGCAGGGTCTTCGGATTTAGACGCGACTTCGGCGAAAGCATTACTAGCATTCATGAAGTCGAGGTTGCTGGCTGCGATTTCTGCCTGGCGGAACACTGCGTTAGTCGCAGGAGTCACATCAAGGACGTTATCGGTAGTAAGCGTAGTTTCGTTATCTTCGCCATCAACAAGGACGACACTATTAAGGTCGATGCTTGAAATGTTTCCGAATACTTTCGAACCGTCAAGCAAGTCAACACGTGCTTGCGCAGCAAAGAGTACTAATGAGATTGTGCTAAGGATCATATTATTAACGGTTTAGTATCCACTTAAGTGATTCAGAAACTCTAGGCCCGACTACATCTTCACCAAGCTCTGGTGCTTGACGCATTAAGCCTTCGACGAATTTTTTATGCGCGCCGAGATCAGCAGGTGAGGTAAGGTTGCGTTGGTACAACACATAGCCATGAGTAACCTGTGCTTCCCACCAATCAGGGTAGAAGAACTTGTTAATCGAAGGTGTTTCGTTGTCCGCTTGATAAGCAGCTAACCGAATGATCTCGGTAGATAGGCCTGAAGCAGTAGTCAAGGCCTCTTCAGTACCTTCGCCAGGGACTTCAACAATACGGTTATTGATGTAAAGCAAGAAACCGGCTTTCACTTTTACAGCAGCCGTTTTAACGCGTAGATTGCTAGGACGCGATTCGAGCATGGCATTGATTAGCGGCACAGCTTTTCCAATCTGGCGTTGTGCTAATAAAGATTCAACAAAGCCAATCTGAGTCTTGAATTTAAAAGAGTCACTAAAGTCACTCGACTTAGCATGCTTAGTCAGAATTAACTCGTACAACTTACCAGCGTCTTTGAATTCACTAAGTGATGTCAACAAGTCTGCTTCTCCGAGAAGGTTTTGCCAGCGTGGGTCAGCGGCATACTTATTGAAGTCGTGGATGTATTTGGCTTGCAGCTCCAAAGAGGCCAAGCGATCTTCTCCGATTGCGGCTTCAGTTTGCACCCGGTAGTGCAGGTAGATGTAGTAAGCGCCGATGGATAACCGAGAATCGCTAGCACTGTTAGCATGCATTGATTCGTATTCGGCAATAGCAGAGTCGACGTCGTCGAGCGCAATGTAGGCTTCAATGCGGTAGGTCATTGTGGCGTGAGCCAATGACGCCTGATCAGGGTAACGCTCGGAGAAACCTTCAAAACTAGTTAAAACTGCTAAGTGGTTATTGTCTTTGCGCTGCGCTAAACCAAGGTAGAAAACGGCTTCAGGCTCTTTGTCTTTACGCACTTTACGCTGCAGAGGATCTTGCGGATCATTGTTCGCGTCAGTGATGTAGTCGTTGAGGTACTCGTTGAGCTTGTCGACAGAACGTTTGGACGCAGTCGCATCGAAGTCGCTGGCGTTGTATTCGGCTACACCTATAGTCACCATCGCGTATTCGTAAAAATCGTTATCGACTGGGATGCTAGACAATGCGTCGATGGCACGTTGGTATGCCGCAGCCGCTTTTTTGAATTCGCTACTCGTGACTTCCTTGCCTTTGGCAACGCGTGCCGAAGCCTTTGCTAAATCAAGAAGTTGTTTCGCTTGATTCCACTCGAGGTTGTCGCCGCCGCCGCCAAGGATTTTTACTGCCTGGGTAGCTTCACCGTTGAACTCGCGAAGTATTTCGTCACCAGGATTAGCTAGTGAGAGAGACTCGGCAGCTTTTTGCCATTTCTCTGCATTCTTTAGAGCATACTCTTCGTCGTTAGGGTAGGTTTGGTAACCCACTTGATGACTTACCATTGCTAATAAAGCTTCGTCAAGTTTTGCCCAAGACAGACCTAAGTAGTAGTATGTTTTAGCGCCATATTGCTCGTCGTCTGAATCTAGGCGGGGAGCTAGCAAACGGAAACCGTCAATAGCGTCGTCAAAGCGTTTCTGGAAATAAGCACCTTCTGCAGCGCTGTATAGAATGTCTAGCGATATTTTTGCATCAGCAGGTGCGAGCGAAATGGCACGCCCCATGATTGAATTAGCTTGTAGGCGCAAAAGGTTACGCTCGTTAGCGGCGGCTACAGCAGCAGCAAGATCAATAGCTTCGGCGGAGCGACCTTCATTAATCATTTGCTCAGCAGCAGCAAGGCGCACCTGAGATCCCGTACGGCTAACGGTTACGTCATTTTCGGTAACCCATGCTTCGAATTGATTGAAGGTCTCCCAGAACATAGCGGCATCGCCATTGCGCTGGAACATTTTCACTAACCCAAGGACAGCCTCTTGGCTAGCGTCTTGCAGCAGCGCAATGTAATTGAGGCCCAGAGTGCTGCCTTCTTGCTCGATTAAGTCATTTACACGTTGACTAACATATAGGTAGTAGTCGGTAGCATCTTCGTATTCTCCGATTACGGCATAGCAGTCGGCTAAAGCAGAGTAAGCGCGTTGCTGCGGTAAGAAGGGTGCACCAAGCGCAAATTCAGAGAGTAAATCAATAGCTTTTTCAGCTTTTTGTTCTCTGTCAATACTTCCTTCGTCAAACAACTCTGCCCAATAGCGATAGACTAGCGCGCGGTTGTACACAGAAGGGAGGTAGTCGGTGTATTCAGAACTAGCCTTCTCTGGATCATCGTCTCCGAGGTTTTCCCACCATGAGATAACAGAGTTCATCCCTTTTAAGGCAGCCTTGAAAATGACGTCGGCTTCTTCACTGGCTTTGGCAACATCTTCGGCAGTGATGCTGCCGCCATTTATCAACTGCACTAATGTTTGGCCATAAATAAATGCCAAGATGCCCAGATTTGATTGTGCTTTAGTCGCGCGCGAAGAACTTGGATTACTCTCTAGGTACTCGGTGTATGCAGTACCAGCTTCGCCAAGAGCAAAAAGTCGTTCGAGATCATCAAGCTTACGGCCAGCAACCATACGTAACACATCGCAACGTGCCAGTAATAAGTCGGACTTGCCGTCGGCTGAGGTTGCAGTCGCTAGCGAACGTTCAACTAGCTTTTCTGACCAGTAATCAAGACCAAATTCGGCAGTGATTGCGCGTGCGGCATCTGCATTCTTTGATGCAAGAAGATCGGAGCCAGCCTGTTGAGGCAAGGCAAACATTAAACAAAAGGTAATTCCAGTGATCATTAGGCCGAATTAGTGTGCGGGGGGACTTTGAAAAAGCCGGAGACGTATAGACGTCTCCGGCGGCACAGTTTCATCTTTTTCTACAGATTGCTTGGCAGTACAGTTGGCTCGTACTCTTCTGGTAGAATAATGTTGGCTGTGAGTAGAATTAACAACTTCTGGTAAGTCTCGTAAGAGCCTTTGCGCGAGAAGAAGAAGGAAAGAATTGGAATATCACTTAGGAAAGGAACTCCGGATTCAAGCGTCTTTTCCTTGACGGTTTTCATACCACCAAGCAACAGGGTGCCTCCGTCTGGGACTAGTGCGCGGGTGCGTACTTTTTGCAGCTCTAGTTCAGGCAACATTAAGTTAACTGGAGAACCAGTACCTAGTGATGTCTGTAGAGTAGCAATAGGGCGCTTAAGGTTTGCAACTGTCGGACGAACGTCAATCCATACGAAACGACGGTCGGCTGTAACTACTGGGCGCACATCTAGGAAGACGCCGTCGTTAGCTACTGACACGATAGGGTCGGCGATAGATGCAGAAGATGCGATCTCTACGTCGAAGTCAGAGATGTATGACACTTGGTTGGCTACAACTAGGTTAGCACGTGCGGTGTTATGTACCATCAAGCTTGGCTCGATGACTGTTTCCGAACGCTTTGATTTCTTGACTGCGCGCAAAATCATTTGTAGCTCGGTGTCGTCTAGCCATGCATACTGCATTGCTAATCCACCAGATGCTTCGAAGTCAGAGTCACCGAGTTGGCTATCGTATAGCTGCTCGGTACGACCGATGATGAGAATATCTTCGCCTGCTTCAGCAAACGCTGCACCAACATCTTGGCCTGTGCCAAGTACGCCCGGTGCGCCAGGTGAACCGTAATTAGTAGAGTCACCAAAGTCATTGAAAACGGTGTTAATGCTTCCGACGTCACCAGGGACACCAGATGTCGCATCGTTGCCCAATCCACGGAAGTCAACGCCTACGTCTTCGAGGAACGAATCTTCTACAAGCAAGAAACGAACTTTGATGTAGACCATAATGTTGGCGGGCGCGCGCAAGTCTTCAAGCATTTGCGCGATTTCGTCAAGGACTTCAGGACGGTGGTGCACAATCAGTGTGCCATTTTCGATACTAAGAGAATGTAGCTCGCCATCCCATGAGTCAGGCTCGATACTTTCTTCAATAGTTGTTTGCAGATCGTCGGCAGTAAGAACTGTCGCTTCTGATTCTGGCAATTCTTCTTCGCTAGGCTCGATGCCACCAGAAGGAGCAAGGTTATAGTCAGGAAGAGGGAAGTCTTTGATTGAGTTAACAATGTCACGAACTTCGTATTGACGTGTAACCGATTCAGTATCTGCTTCTTCGGCAGTTACTACATACACCGCGCCATTGCGAACTACGAATTTAACTTCGCCACCCATGACGTCTTCCATGATGCGCAACACGCGACTAATAGGGAGGGGGTTCTTGAAATTAATGCGAATCATTTTCAAGTCTTCATCGACGTCGTCTTGTACGGCGCGTGTAATGAAGAAGTTTACGCCAGCGAATGCGCTCAAGTTAGGAACAATCTCTTCTAGAGAATTGTCGAAACTTGGTGTAATCATAGTGCTGTCTAACTGAGAGTTAATCTTTACAGTTGTAGCATCAAGCTCTTTGACATCACCAGCGGAGTCTAGAGAAGTACGCTTGGAGACCACGGCATTGTAGTAGTCTTCGTCGAATGCAAAGTGTGATGCTGCAGGCATTGCACTGTGGCGCAAGTCTTCGAAAGTACGCTGCCACTGTTCGCGGAAATCAGAAGATGTCTTGGCGGCGCGTTGCTGATGCGCAGTTTCTAAGGCTACGGCGCGCAGAGCAAGTGCGTCGGTATTACCCGGATCGATGCGCAAGAGCGTGTCAAGTGTTGAAACAGACTTTGACGGGAAACCACTTAGGAAATGCTCGTTGGCTTCTGAAAGGTGAGTCGAGATTAAGTTGTTACGGTAGTTAACGCGTTCGGTTTGCAACTCAGCAGCCTCTGAAGCTGCTGCGGCAGCCATGTTGCTACGCTGGCTCGATTCAAGATCGTTGCGTGCGCTAACAGCTTGCTCAAACTTTGAATGCACTAAAGTTCCGTCGAGGGCACCAACAGCTAAGTTAGGGTTGTAATCGACAGCTTGCTTGGCGATTTGGTAGTAATCAACGGCCTTTGCATATTGCCCCTGGGACATAGCTTGATCGCCATCACGCACAAGACCTTCGATTCGAATGCGGTTTGCCGTTGCGCGTGCTTGGGCAGTTTGCAAAACATTTTCTGAAGAATCGATGTCGTAAGAGCCACCAGCCATAGCAGATTGTGAACGACGTGAGCCGTCGCGCGCCATGACATTGCTTGGATCTAGCAGAGAAGCCTTCGCGTATTGAGCGGCTGAACCCTTGTAGTCACCACGCTCGAAAGCGTCATTTCCGAGGTCAACGTAGGCCTCTGCCATCAAGGCATTACGCTGGGAACGAACGGTGGCCGCTTCACTAGCTTCTTGAGCTTGTAGCTCTTCAGAAGGTAGTAAAGGTGTGCTGTCGCCATTAGCAACAAAGGAATCATTGTCGTATGTAGGCTCCGAACTTGAGCACGCGCCCAGGGTCAACAATGTTAGTAACAGACAGTTTCTACTGTAAGGCATCGGGATGATTTGCAAGTTTATGGAATGGCGACGGTTACGCCGGCCGCTAAGGTCTAAAGATTATGCCGACGCGACGCAATGCGTCAAAGGAAAGATGTGTAGTAATTCTAATTATTTAGAATTACTTTGACTACCTGTAGGTCTTCCCAGCATGATTTCTTTAATTCGGGATTGGAGAGCATAGCGTTAAGCGATTCGGTTATCAAGATGGGGGTAGTGCTATAACTCGACTGTAGAAGGCATCCACGCTGTAAAGAAGTTGGCGAATCGTGGCCTGGGAAAAGCGAGATGGCGTTTTCAGCACCTAGAACGATGATTATCTCGGCGTTATAGTTAGAAACTGCGGACTCAATTGTTTGCGAGTCATTCTTCAGTAAGTTCATATGAGCAAAGTCTTTATCTATGCCAAGCCCCTTACTCGCTATGGCAATTAACAAGCTATTAGCGCTCTGGTCATTCTCAGCGCCTAGAAATAGTACTCTTACATCCTTAATGTCCTGGCGGTAGCCGCTATTTGTCTTATGCTGCGGGATAAACTCTAGTCCGGCTTCGCTGAGATCGCCGAGTAGGCAGTGTGCAGCGGCATTAGCCAAAGAGTTGGGAACGGATTCTGTCATAGTTCTTGCGATTGTACCTTAATCGCGTTACTATCTCTGTTAATAATCAAATGACACCAGGAAAAAGACAATTGCTCGATCTTTTACGCGAGGAGCAGTCGCGTGATAAAGATGATGTGTCGTATGTAAACACTTTTAAGCCAAGAATTAACTTTAAAGTCGTTGGCTTTGTGATTTTAGCTCTTGCCGTGTTTTATCTTTCTTTCAAATTCGTTGGAGGAGAAAACGACAAGGTAGCCGAGCCAGTGGTTTATAGCATCCTGGCGCGCAGTGCCGATGCAGAAAATCTCGAGCTTGTGCAAAAGTTGGGTACAAAACTGGTTGAACTTGGCTATACTGTTGAACTTGCACGGAGAAAAGTCTCCTCAGCAGGGGTTGTTTTCGAGCTCTACGTCGACGCGTCAACGTCGCAAGAGTCTCTTAACGAATCGCTTGTTCGGCTGCAAACACTGACCCTTAATGGTCTTGGAGGCGTCAGGCCTTTCGCTGATGCTCAAATTAGTCCATTCCCAAAGAATTAAAAAAGATGTCCATTCATAAGTCACTAAATCTCGGTAGCGGTTTGTCAACCTCTCGCTCTGTGTACACTCGTCGTGAGCGCCTAGATATTCTAGAAGAGTCCGGCGATTACGTAGAAGGCGAAAACCCATTGGGTCTTCGTAAGGTGCGCACAAACTTCAAGTCTGTCTCTAAAAAGCAGCTGAAAGAAGCGGCTAAGATAGCCCGCGCAGCAGAAGCAGCAGAAGCAGCAGAAGGCGTAGCAGCCGCTGCAGCCGCTGCTGATGAATTCGTCTAAGCTTTCGGCTTTTTCGAACTTTCCAAAATCTAATAGCGTCGAGATGAACATCTTAAACGGTCATCTCGACGAAATTTTTTTTAGCATTCAAGGCGAGGGTGGCGAATTAGGACGTCCGCACGTCTTTTGCCGATTGGGTGGCTGTCCTTTGCGTTGTGTGTATTGCGATACTCCGCGATCTTGGAAGCAGCGCAAACAGTTTGAAATCCATACTGCTTCTGGCACAGAGCTTAAGCCAAACCCGATTGCCGCAGATGCAGTTGTGACTCATTTAACGGAGCTGTTGGCCGAATGCGAGTTGAATGCCGATCAAGTATGTTTGTCTTTGACTGGCGGCGAGGTTCTAGAGCAAGCTGACTTCGCTGCGCAAATCGCTGAATTGTGGCCAGCTAAGGTTTTGCTCGAAACTTCTGGTAACGATGCCGAGGCCTTCGCGCGTGTTGCCGACAAATTCGATATCGTGTCGCTAGACTGGAAAACACCGTCGCTGATGGCCCAAGAACTCTACTCGGAGCATAAGCAGTGTTTGTCTTATATAGCCGAAAAGAAGCTCAATGCCCAATTGAAGATGGTTTTGAGCGTCGAGACTACCGCCGAAGAAGTGGACGACATGTACCGCTTTGTCAGCGAGCACTGCCCCTCAGTGCCCATTTTTTTACAGCCATTAACCCCGATGCCAAAATCACCTTTGCCGCCAACTAGTGCGCAGATGCTAAAATGGTTAACGGCAGGGGTGTCGCGTCAGCTTGACGTGCGAGTTGTTCCGCAAGTGCACCCGTTACTACAGTTAAGATAAATGATTACTCCTAAGAATAAAAAAGTATTAGTTGCTATCGTTGGCCGTCCAAATGTTGGCAAGTCATCGATATTTAACAGAATCGTTGGCGAGCGCCGCGCAATTGTCGATGCTACTGCAGGCGTGACGCGCGACCGTTTCATCTTGCCAGCGCGTGTCCCTGATTTCAATCTAGGCTTCGACATTATGGATACCGGTGGTATCGGTATTGTTGACAATCATAATCTGGAAGATTCTGTTGAGTACCAGATTATTACCGGAATCGCTGCATCTGACTTAGTGCTGTTTGTGGTAGATGCTCGCGAAGGCATTGCTTTGCTTGATGAAGAAGTTGCCGCTTACCTGCGTAAGAGCGATGTGCCAGTAATGATGGTCGCTAACAAATGCGAGACGCGCACTGCACAGGCATCCGTAAACGATTTTACGGCTTTGGGTTTTGGCGAGCCTACGCCGTTATCGGCACAAGAGGGACAGGGCTTTTCTGATTTGTATAAGCGCTTGGCCGAGGTTTTACCCGCCGAGCAATTGATAGAAGAGAAAGAGTCTGTGAATGTTGCGATCATCGGAAGGCGTAACACCGGAAAATCTTCGTTCGTGAATGCACTAACCGGAGAAAACAGAGTAATCGTTTCAGATGTTGCGGGCACCACTCGTGATGCTGTAGACATTAGTGTCGACTATAAAGGTACAGCAATCACCTTGGTTGATACGGCTGGTGTGCACCGCAAAGGTAAGGTTAATACTCCTATCGAGTTTTTCTCTTTAACGCGTAGTGACCAGGCTATTCAGCGCTCTGATATTGCGCTATTGTTCTTGGACATGAACGAAACCGTTGCGCGCATGGATAAAGAATTAGCGCGTACCATTAAAGACCGTTATAAGGCAGTTATTATTGTTGGCACGAAGCACGACTTGGTGCCAGATTTTACAATCGACGAATTCAGAGATCTGGTCGAGCATAAATTACCGCACTTACGTGGCGCGCCCATCGCGATGCTCTCAAATGTGACAAAGAAAGGTATCGACCGTGTCATGCGCGATATCTTGTCAGTACATGAAGAAGGGCAGCTGCAGTTAGGTACCGGCGTCTTGAACCGTGAGATGCAGACCGTCTTCGAACACATGCGCATCCGCGGACGCGGAGAGCGTCCTCGTTTTTATTATGCGACGCAACTAGGTACTTTGCCGCCAACGTTTTTGTTGTTTGTTAATAAAAATAGTTTATTCTCTAAAGAGTTAATGCGAGCCTTGCAGAACGAATTTAGGCGGCGCCTTAAAATAACAAAAGTGCCGGTGCGCTTCGTATTGCGTGAGCGTAAGCGTTCGGCTTCTAAAAGTGGGTAAAAATAATGAGTAGCAAAGTATTAATGATATTGGTGGCGGCACTTTCAATGATGTCTTGTAGCACTGCGCTGCCGATTGACGAAGCAGGGCGTTGGGAAGAATTCGTGATAGAAGATGCTCCGCCACGTCGCGACTTGCTGTTGGCATGCGAGTATGCCATCGTGCGTGCTGGGTATCCGCAAGGCAAAACCGATGCGCAACGCGGCTCAGTATTTTCTGATTGGAAAGTAAACTTGCAACCCTTCCGCAACCAAGGACGTCGCTACAAAGGTATCTTCCGCGTGTTCGAAGCTGGCGAGCAGGTTATGGTGCGTGCGCGAGTAGTCGTCGAACGCAATGTCGAAACAGACGATACGCTCGACTCTAGCGCTGCCGAATGGGAAGACCTCGGCGACGACATTCAGCATTCTCGAACATTGCTACAGTTTTTGCGTTCGCAACTTTATTTGCGAGATAGTTAAATGGTTAACGATTGGCAATTCTCTAAACGCAACCAGCAGTGTAGTGATTGCGAACATACTTTTGCTGATGGCGAAGATGTGTTTTCAATGTTGCGGATGTTAGATTCTGATTTACAGCGTGCTGATTTGTGTCGTGCCTGCTTTAATGCGCGTGACGAATCAACCGATGTCGTTTATTGGCGTACTTCGCAGCACGAAAAGCGCCAAGCTCTGCGTCTTGATTTTGACATGTTGCTGGCATTGCTTGACAAATTATTAAGCGACGAGCGAGATGATCGCAAAGATTTATGCTACTTGTTGTCCTTATTGTTGGTGCGGCACCGAAAATTGCGGCTTGAGCGTGTGCAAATGCGCGGACAGCAGGAAGTCATGTTGTTGCGTAAAACGCGCACCAAGAAGACTTTTTCAGTTGAATCGCGCGAGATGACAGAGGAGCGCCGAACAGAGCTTAGTCAGCAGCTTACTGAACTAGTAGACCCTACAAAAGAGGGCGATTTACTCCACTAAACCCCCTTAAAGAGCAAAAAAATAAAACCAGGTATTTTCCTGGTTTTTTTATTTGCATATTATTGGTGGGGCTGTAGTATAGTCGTGTGGTGAGAAAGAACATGTAAGTGGTGGAAACATCCATGCTCAGTTTCAACAACTTTTTTTAATAACAAATGACCTACTTCAACGGAGAATTCGCGCACAAAATAGACCAAAAAGGTCGTGTGTTCGTGCCGCGTGGGTTCATGGATGCGATTAAAGACCTTCACGAGCGCGAGTCTTTTGAATGTGTTATTAATTCAATCGATGGTTGCCTTGAAATCTATACCAGTAGCGAGTTTTCTAAGCAGATAGAAGCCACTTTGCGCAATGAAAAAAACGCCTTGCAAGCAAAGAAATTGCGGCGTTCGATAGGAGCTAATTCTCGCAAATTAAAAGTAGACGCCCAAGGGCGTATTTTGCTGCCAGAAGAATTACGCGCACGAATTAGTCTCAGTGGTGAAGCGATGATCGTCGGCGCGTTGAGCTATTTCGAAATATGGGACCGTAGTAAGTACGAGAGCGGCCTCATCGATGCTGATGAATACTTCAACCTGGCGACTGGTGATATGACCAGTCCTGATTATCAACCACCGGAGAATAACTCGTGATCCTTTTATGCCGTCAATACCGTAAACCACTAAGTGAATTAATGTCAACTCGCCATCTTCCAGTCTTGTTAAATGAATCCGTTAAGGCCTTGCACGCTGAGCGTGGCGGGGTTTTCGTTGATGCAACTCTTGGCGGCGGTGGTCACACTGAGAAAATCTTAGAAGCCAATCCGAAAAACATAGTCATCGGAATCGACCGTGATGCACAAGCTATTGAGCGTACAAAAAAACGCTTGGCAAAATACGGCGAGCGAGTGATTTATGTTCATGCGCCTTTCTCTTCAATAGAGTCTGTTGTAAATGAACACGCAAAGGGCCGTGTTGATGGCATTCTGGCTGACTTGGGCGTTTCGTCCGATCAAATCGAAGATCGTGATCGCGGTTTCTCTTTCATGCAAGATGGGCCACTTGATATGCGTATGGATGCGACGACACAGAAAGCGTCGGCGGCCTCATTACTTGCCGAGGCTAGTGAAGATGAGATAGAGCATTGGTTGCGCGAATACGGCGAAGAGCGCTTCGCGCGTAAGATTGCGCATGCCATAGTCGCACAGCGCCGCTTTGGCCAATTACTACGTACCACCCAGCTTGCCGACTTGGTTGAGCGCACGGTGAGTCGCGGCATGGGCGGGCTTCACCCAGCCACGCGTACCTTTCAAGCCATCCGGATCGCTGTTAATCGCGAACTAGACGAAGCTTCTATGTTGCTCGAGTGCGCGCCACGTTTGTTGGCAGATGGTGGACGCTTGGCAGTAATTAGTTTTCATTCTCTTGAAGATCGCCTGGTTAAAAACTCTTTCCGCAACGAAGCGCGCAGTGTCGACTTCGCCAACGTGTATAAGAAAGGCATTTTGCCTAGCGCTGTAGAAGTACGCTCGAACTCTCGTTCACGTAGTGCACGCTTGCGAGTGCTTTCGCGTGAAACCATTTAATGATGAGCGAGACATCCTTCTTTTTGATAATGGCGCTCTTGACTGAAATGCTAATCGGCTTAGGATTAGAAAATGAGTCTATGGCCGCGCGCGGACGGATTGAAGTGAGTCGTCGCTGCGTTGAGCGTTGCGAACAGCGTGTCGACTATAACGACAGTCTGTTTAATCAAATAACCTCGCCAAGTAATCTTCAACGTCTGATAGAAGAGCAGCATAATGCTGATCTTGATAATAACCGCTCGTGATTAAACAAGAGGTAGTCTTTAAGCCCTTATGGCCATTCGCCATCTTGGCTTTATTTTATTCTTTTAGTGTATTTAACTTTTTTAAGTTAGTCGACGAAGGGGTCGATGACACAAGTTTGAGCCTAGTGCGCGGCAAACGTGTTATTCCTGCCGAGCGTGGTCAGATATTAGACCGCCAAGGTTTAGTCTTGGCGGAAGACCGCGGAACCTGGGATTTAGTGGTTAATTATTTACCAAAGGACCGTTCGGTGATTAGTAATCTTAAGAACGGAATTTGGGATGTTGAAGAAATCCGTAGGCGTCTTGAAATAGTTTCTCAGGCAACGCAGTTAACAGTTGACGAATTATATGAATCATTGATGATTAACGAGTCGGCGGGGCAATTAGTTTTAAGTAACTTATCACCTATTGAGCGCGAAAGAATTTCACGCTCCTTGAAAGCGCTGCCGTATAGTGGCTTGAGTTTAGTGCAAACCTTTAAGCGGATTTACCCCAATGGCCCTGTTTTAAGTCATTTGACTGGCTTGCTGCGTACAGAATACAACGAAGAGGCGGGTCGTGACGAGCGCCATGGCAGCTCAGGATTGGAGGTCGGCTTTGAGGAGCACCTGTTTGGCACGGATGGTGCAAGTTATGCTATTCGAGTCGGAAGTGATCATGGCGCGAACCCGGCATTGGCTAAGATGAATCAGTTGCCAGGCTCTTCCATTCGCACTACGCTTGATCTCGGAATTTCTGGCTATGCGCATGAGCAGTTGCGAAGCATAATGGATGAACATGATCCCATGCACTGTGTCGCTATTGTTCTTGACGTAAATACGGGCGCGATATTGAGTGCACAAGGTCTTCCGGATTATAATCCGAACCAGCCATTGGAAAGTATGCAGTCCGTAGTCGATGCGGAAACGGGCAAATCAGAGTATTTAGGATGGACTTTTCCCGGGCGTTGGCGCATTAGCCCTGGTTCAACATTGAAGCCGTTGGTTGCGGCCTGGGCTTTAGAGAATAATGCCATTCAACCGCAGCAAATATTTAGCAACAAGGGCGGGGCTTACCGCTTGCCAGGCAGAGTGATTCACAACTCGTCAAACTCGCACAATGAAGATATGAACTTTTCAGCGGCGGTGGTTCACTCATCAAATATTGTGATGTCGCAGATTGGGCGTGAACTTGGTCGTGAAAAGATGGCCGAATTTTTGCCGCACTTTGGATACGATGCAAAAGCTGATGCTCTGCCGGGTTCCGGATTAATCTTTCAGAATGGTGTCTACCCAAAGCGTGAAAGCTTCATGCGTAAGAAAGGTCCGGATGGAATGGTCTTTACAATCCCATCATTGTCGTTCGGTCGCGAAATAGAAGTGCCCGTCATTGATCATGCCATCGCGTTGGCGTCCATAGCTAATGGCGGCAAGTTGATGCGCCCCAATCTAAACTATAATCAGCTCCCCGAGGTAGTCGCAGAAGTACTAAGTGCCAATTCGGCTAAGCTAGTGCGTGATGCCATGCACGAGATGGTTATGTACAGCAATCGCAAGTGGTTACCACACCGTGATGACTTTAATTACTGTGGTAAATCGGGCACATCTGAGCATCGAGCGGGCCCTGCCAAGGGGAAATACACTTCGCTATTTGTAGCATACGGACCACTCGAAAAACCGGATGTTTTAGTCCTGGTCGTAGCCTTCGGCACACACGGAACTAAGCAGCATTATTACGGCTCACAAGTCTGTGGACCAGCTGCAGCAAACATTCTGCATTACGCATTAGAGTCGCGCGGAACATTACCATCTTCAGGCTTGGAATCGGGTGAGAGTAAGGCTAATCTTGAGCATTAAAGATGCTTGCCGCCGACCTCCTCAGCCAACTTAGACAGCGTAAATTCTCGCTCAATATATGGCCTGCACAGCCTCAGCTATTGGAGCTTGAGATTGCACAAGCTTGTTTCGATTCGCGGCGCGTGAGCAAAGGTGATTTGTTTTGTGCGCTTGATGGCAGTCAGCAGCAGGGTAACGATTTTTTGCAAGCGGCAATCGACGCGGGTGCGAGCATGTTATTGCTAAAGGCGCATCAGCCGCAGTTAGATTTCCCGCAACTAGTTATTGCTGCTGATGCGCCGTTAGTGGCAGCGCATTGCGCCGATATTCTGGCAGGGCAGCCGAGCTCTAAAATGTGGTGTGCGGCTATTACCGGCACCAATGGTAAGACGACCATTGCGCACCTGTTGCGCGGCGCTATGCAACACTTGAAGATGGCGTCGGCATCTTGCGGCACCTTGGGTTTGATAAGCAATGACGTTGTCCTTCCTAATCTTAATACCACTCCGAGCGCCGATATCATTCAAAGCTGGATGGCTTCGCTAGTTGCAGATGGTTGTGAAGCGTTAATCATTGAAGCCAGTTCGCATGGCATTGTGCAGCAGCGGGTGGCGGCGATCGATTTCGACTGCGTAGGTTTTACGAATTTAAGTCAAGAGCACTTAGATTATCATCATACCTTAGAAAATTATGCGCATGCAAAAATGCAACTTGTAAATCAGTTGCCAGCAACAGCAGTTGCTTTTATTCCTTACGATAAAGCATTGCTTGAGTTGTCTAGCGCTGCGTTGGCGCAAGTGCATAGCTGGTCTAGTCACGATTCGAATGCAGACTATTTCTGCAATATAGAGACTACCGACCGTGGCGTGCGCGTCGCATTCGAATGGGATGATGGCATGGGCGTTATTGACAGCGAGTTGTGTGGTTATTTTAATGGTGAGAATCTATTTTTGGCAGCACTGATGCTATTGTCCAAAGGGCTAGCTTTAGAAGCTGTTTGTCAATCATTGTCGGTGCAAGATTCTGCCGACGGTCGCATGCAACAGGTATCCGTACATCGCGGACGTGCTTTCGTTGATTACGCGCACACTCCAGATGCTATTGAAAAAGTGTTGGTGGCTTTGCGCGTTAGCTACCCAGATGCGCAACTTAAAGTAGTATTCGGAGCTGGCGGAGATCGTGATCCATCAAAGCGTGCGCTAATGGGTGCAGCCGTAAGTGAGCATGCCGATTGGTGTGTACTGACTTCTGATAATCCGCGTACCGAATCGGCGTCAGCGATTGTCGAACAAGTCAAACTTGGCGTTGACCAAGAGCAAATAGAATTTCACTGCATCGTTGAACGTGCAGCTGCGATCCGTTCCGCTGTAGAATCTCTTAAAGATAATGACGTCTTAGTTATCGCCGGTAAAGGGCATGAGACCTATCAAGAGATTGATGGTGTCCGAAACTTTTTTGACGATAGGTTGCAAATAATAGAGGCGGTGCAATGCCTGGCATAAGTCTACAGCAAATATATGCGGATGCTGGTGTTGACGTTACATTGCCAAGCGGTTTAGCTGACCAAGAAATCACTGGCTTCGAAATTGATTCGCGGCAAGTCACAGCAGGTAGCGTCTTTGTTGCGTTGCCTGGCGCCAACACTGACGGACATGACTTTTTAGATAAAGCTATAGCAAATGGTGCGCAGTTGCTGATCGTTGAACGCGAACCCGCTGCGAAGCTAGACGTGCCGGTGTTGGTGGTTGCGGATTGCTTGAAGGCTCTTGGCAAGTTAGCTAATTGTCATCGCGCACGTTGCAAAGGCACTATTATTGGCATTACCGGCTCTGTCGGTAAAACAACAGCAAAAGATTTTTTGCTGCAGTTGCTAGACGCTAGCCCGTACTTCGCTTACGCTGCACCTAAGTCTTATAATTCAGAAATTGGTTTGCCTTTGGCAATGTTGGGGGCGCCACGCCACGCTGATTTTATAGTGCTCGAATATGGCATTAACAAGCCGCACGAAATGCAATATCTGCTAGATATTGTCAAACCTGACTTAGCAGCCCTTATCGCAATCGGCGCCGCTCACCTCGAAGGACTTGATGACGTCCAAACGATTGCTTACGAAAAGAATAAATTATTACAAGCAGTTCCTGAATCCGGTAAGGTGTGGTTGGATGAACATTGCAAATCTTTAATTGACATACAGCAGCAAGATTGGGCGGCAGATGTTCAGGTATATGACCACGCTAGTTATAGCTACACTTTTGATGGCGAGAAGTACTTAGTCGAGCATCCACTATTAGGCGCGTTGCAGGTAGCTTGTATCGCAGAATATGAATTGCGAACCGCAATGCTAATGACTGAGATCGCGATTAGCTGTAAAGTTTCTAAACAACATATCCAGGAAGTTTTGCCGCAATTACAAAAGCCAAAAGGGCGCATGCAGCGCTCGTGTGTTGCAGGCATAGCCTTTATTGATGACGCATACAACGCTAATCCACTTTCTATGCTCGCCGCTTTACGTGCTTTGACCGAATTGCCTTGCACGGGCAGACGCATTGCCGTGCTGGGCTCTATGCTCGAACTGGGCGTGCGAGAGCAACAATTGCATGCAGACATGGGCTCTTCGCTAGAAGGGCTAAAGATCGATAGCGTTGTCTGTATAGGCGACTTGGCGACAGAGATCGCCAAGTCTGCGCCGTCGACAGTTGAGACTCATTGCGTTGCTGATTGCCAAGCAGCAGCGCAATATCTAGAAACGGCTTGCAAGGCGGGTGATTTGGTCTTGCTTAAAGCTTCACGCGGTGAACAACTAGAGAATATTTTAGTCGATTTCAAAAAACTTTCTTGTAACCCCATCACATGATTCACTGGCTAACACCTTATTTGTCCGAAGCTTTCGGACCTTTCGCCGCCTTCAATTACATCGGTGTGCGTGCTGGAATGGCATTCATATTTTCGTTTGTAATAGCAATCCTAATTGGTAATCCATTGATAGCGCGCTTGCGCGAGTCAGCAGTTGTTGAGCGCGCAGATGAATCGGATAGTAAAGCAGTCGGTGATGCATACCGCGCGGCCAACAAGGCTGGCACGCCAACAATGGGCGGTGTTTTTTGGCTAGCTGCCGTTTTGATTAGCACCATGTTCTTCGGACGCATTGACGAGCCACTGGTTTTAATCGGTATGGTCTTAATGGTCGGCATGGGGACCATCGGTTTCTTTGATGATCAAATAAAAGCATGCGATGATGATCCTCGTGATGGCTTGTCGCGTACCAGCAAGATGCTGTCCACCATGTTGTTGGTGGCCTTAGTCGTTGGCCTGCTATGGCAACTCGGAAGTGAGACGAGCAGTTATCCGCAATTGCGTCATATATTTTTGCCAGTTTTTAAAGACTGGGTTATTGGACCCGGCTTGAATATATATGTGCTAGCGGCTATTTTCTTTTCCGTGCAGATGTTGTGCATACTGGGGTTTAGCCATGCGGCCAACATTACCGACGGACTTGATGGCCTTGCCGTAGGCTCTGCGGTACCAGTGCTAGCAGCTCTAGGCTTAAGCACTTACTTCGTAGGCCATGAGGGCTACGCCGCATATCTACATTTGCCTTTTATACCAGGTGCTGGCGAAGTGACTGTCTTGGTAGCTGCAACCCTTGGCGCCAGTCTAGGCTTTTTATGGTTCAACGCTAGCCCAGCATTAATATTCATGGGAGATAGTGGGTCATTACCTTTAGGGGCCGCAATGGCTTATTTCGCATTAGTGTCGAAGCAAGAAGTGCTTCTAGTTTTAATCGCAGGTGTCTTTACCGTCGAATTCGCGAGTAGCTTTCTCCAGATTGGCTGGTATAAAATATCTAAGAAACGATTGTTCAAAATTGCGCCCATACATCATATTTGGCAGTTAGAGAAAATGCCAGAATCGCGAATCGTCTTGCGCTTCTGGGTGATGTCAGCGTTGTTCGCTAGCTTAGGATTGCTGCTCATTAAATTGCGTTAAAACCAATGACAAGTGCCTCTAAATTCCGTCCAGCAACCATCCTTTTTTTAGGATGCGTGGCGGCACTAGCGGCAATGGGGTTATTGGTGGCGGTGTCGGCAGCTCCTCCCGGAGAGTCAGGGTCGGTGTTGATGCGTCACGGCTCTTTTTTAGCTGTGGCTGCTTGCGCCTTTGCAGTCGGAATGAAGCTCGACCCCAATACTGTTAGAAACTACAGTTTGCACGTCAGTATTGCTTTATGGCTACTGCTAAGTTCGATGCTCTTTACCGGCATTGGCTACACCGCTAATGCAGCCACTCGCTGGATTAAAGTGGGGCCGTTGTCTTTGCAACCATCATTGTTCTTGCAAGTTTTGTGGCCTATTTTGCTTTCATCATGGATAGCGAAAGACCCATTGCGGGTTAAGTCGGTAAAACCTATTCTTAAAATGCTCGGTGTTTTTATGTTATTGATGATACCGGTACTTTTTCAACCCGATGTCGGATCGGTAGCTATTTTGCTGGTAGTGTCTGGCTCAGTGATGTTGTTCGCGGGCTTACCTGCGCGAGTGTTGCTGTTTTCTGTGCCGGTACTGCTTTTGATAGGGGCATTAATCCTATTCATCTTCCCGCACTTTTCCGCACGTCTCGACAGTTGGTCAGGGGGCGTCCCAGAACAAGTGTTACATGCTCACGACGCCTTTCGTCACGGCGGCTGGTTTGGTGCCGGCCCTGGTAATGGTGTGCTTAAATTTGGATATATCCCCGAGAGCACTACCGACTTTGTGCTTGCATTAATTGCTGAAGAATGGGGTATGGTGGGTACGCTGCTAGTCTGGGCGCTGTTCATGGCATTTACTTTTTTAGGGTTGCGCGTGGCTCGGCAATCAAGCCATCGTTACGGTATATTATTAATGGGAGCAACTACCGTAGTAATCTCTTTTCAGGCGGCTTACAACATGGCAATGGTAGTAGGTGCCTTGCCAGTGAAAGGCCTGCCGCTACCTTTCGTTAGCCGCGGCGGTTCATCCTTGATAGCGCTGTCGCTATTGCTAGGCATTGCTATTAATGCTACGCGTACTAATATGCGCCATAAAACTTCAACATTTGGTCTTCAATGAATAACTTCACAAAAAACGCAGTCCTCGGGTTTGTTGCTCTATTTGTAATTGCACTTCTAGGTTTATATTTTGGTTCTGACCAGGCTAATCCTGCCGATGCAGAGCCAGCCTCAGTGATTATTCAGCCTACCGACTTGGACTCCGTGCGCTTATTGCCTAAATCGCAACGTGTACAGTACATTACTCCATCTGATTTTACACCAGGCACTGGGTCTGACCCTGTACCGCGGCCCGTCGGAATCGATCCACCAATGCCGACACCTGAACCCTTCTCTGACGACTTGCGCATTGTGGTAGTGCGTCAAGGAGATACTCTCGGAGCGATAGCGAAACGCGAACTTGGCGACTCAAACCGTTACCGTGATATTATGGACTGGAATAACATCACTAACGAACGTGCGATAACGATTGGCATGCAGTTGCAAATAAGATTGCAAGAGGTGCCTGTCAAAACAGATGCGCAAACTTATGTCGTGCAATCCGGAGATGTCCTTGGTGTTATCTCAGACCGCTTCTATGGCACGAGCAAGAAAGTGGACTTGATCATAAAGGCAAATAATTTAAAGGATGCCAACAGCATTCGCGTGGGGCAATCGCTCATCATTCCGCCTCAGTAATGCGCGTTGCTTTTATAGGCGGAGGAACCGGAGGTCATCTAACCCCAGCAATTGGCATTGCCGAAGAATTGTTGGCGCGTGGACATCAAGTAGAGTTTTGGTTAAGCGGACGTAAAGTCGAAGCGAATTATATTGGCGATGAAATCCCGCACCGTAGCTTAGCAATTGACGGCTCGCGTTTACCGCGACCTTTGGCAGTAGTGAAGGCCTTTGGGGCAGTGCGTCGATACTGTCGCGAATTCGATCCACAGGTATTAGTAAGCCTTGGCGGCTATGGTGGTGCAACGGCATTAGCTTCTCCGCGACGTCCTATTGTTTGTCTAGAAGGCAATGTCGTCGCTGGTAAATCAGTAAAGTTAGTCAGTCGTTTTGCCGAACGGGTGTTAGTGATGTTTGAAAAGACCGCGCTAGAGTTGCCGCGTGCAACCGTGGTCGGCCCCATATCGCGCAAGTCAATCGCCTTGCCATCTCGCGAACAGGCTTGCCAAAAGTTTGGCTTTGACATGCAGCGTCCAGTGCTGCTAACAATGGGTGGCTCGCAAGGTGCAGCTAGCTTGAATCAACACGTTGCGAGCATGCTGCCGCAATTGCATGCCGCAGAATGGCAGTTGTTGTGTTTGACGGGTGCGAGTAAAAAACAGGCCGTTCAAGAAGCTGTCGATGCTTGTGGTATCAACGGCGTAGTGCTTGAACATTGTTCTGATATGGGTAGCGCTTATGCCTGTGCAGATTTTATGCTAAGTCGCGGTGGAGCTTCGACCCTTGCCGAAGTTTGGACGCACCATTTGCCGACGATGGTCATGCCGTATATGCATAAAGATCGTCAACAGCAGTTAAATGCCGAGCAGTTGTCTCCCGGAGTCCGAATATTTGACGGCAGCCAAGCAAGTCAGTATCAACTATTTGAAATTTTAGCGAACCCGTCTGAGCGTGCTGCGATGCGTGAGGCATTGATGGCCTCATATACAAGCAATGGCCAGCAAATTGCTTGCGATTACCTAGAAGAAATCGGTCAAAGAAAACCATAAACTATAAATATGCACGCCCCAACCCTAAATTCTACCTCTATCGACCAACTTGCTTTGGCAAACGGTAAGAGTGTAGTTTTTGTCGGAGTTGCTGGTTGCGGCATGCGTGGTCTAGCCGTGTTCTTTTTGCAAGCTGGATGGCAGGTTTACGGTTGCGACGCCAAGGCTTTAGCCGCCGATGACAAGTTGTTCGAACTGGGGCTTGAATGGTGCGAGCTTGCAACAGCACCGCGAGCATCATGGGTGGTGCGCTCCGCCGCAGTGCCTGCAAGTGACCCGGTGTTTGAACAGTGCGTTGAGCACACGGCGCGTCCATGTTTGTACGCAGAATTTCTCGGAGAGATATCGAAAATACGTCCGCTGTTAGCGGTCGCCGGAACTCACGGTAAAACTACTTGTACCGCATGGATTGCATATGGGTTACGTGAAGCTGGCGTAGAAGTGGGTTACTTAGTTGGCGCCGAAGTTCCACAGCTCAAATCGTCTTCAGCATGGGGCAACCCGGCTTTACCATTGATTGTCGAGTCATGCGAATACGCGCGCTCATTTCATCACCTGCATCCAACGCAGGTAGCATTGATAAATGTTGCTGCAGAGCATCCTGATACTTATCCCGGTGGTCTGCCTGAAGTAAGCGAGTCTTTCGAAAAATTTCTCCGAAACACTTCGACTACTGGCAAAGTGTTTGCTGGTCCAGAAGCTCCGCAGGATTTAAGGCACAGCACTGAGGCTGCTTGGCAAGATTGTGATTTGCTAGACGAAAATGTACCGCTCGGATTATTCGGTGATCATAATCGTCGTAATGCATCCTTAGTTGCCGCAGTATTGCGCGACTTCAATTTGAGCGATGAGCAAGTCAGCCACGCCTTATCAAGCTTTTCTGGTGCAGCGCGCCGTTTAGAATTACTCCGTGAAATAGATGTTGATGGCGGTAGTGTCAAATTGGTTAGTGACTATGCGCATCATCCAACCGAAGTGGCAGCGACGCTTAATGCTGCGCAACAACGCTGGCCATCCGCGGCAATCAATGTGGTTTTTCAACCGCACCAAGCACAGCGCTTTCAAGATTATCGTGATTTGTACGCCGAGTGCTTAGACGCGGCATCGTCGGTGGTATTGCTACCTATTTTCAGGGCACGTGATGTAGAGTCATGCAAGGCCGACTCTAAAGACTTATTGCCCGACCTCGAGGTGCGGCATCCGCAGCGTTCGCACATGTTTTGCGAGCAGATGCTAGATGGTTTACAATGGTCGCTGTCGCATGCGACGGCCGGTTCAGTGGTATTATGCCTCGGTGCAGGAGATATAGATGGATACATCAGAAAAGTACTCTAAGTTTGGCCCGTTGCGCCGTGATGTGTGTTTGAGTGAATACACTACACTGCGCGTAGGTGGTATGGCATCCATGTTTTTTGAGCCGCAAAAGCCAGAGCATTTAGCCGAGCTACTTACTCAACTAGAAATAGATGGCATTGCATGGCGAATGATCGGAGCCGGCGCTAATTCAGTGCCGTGTGATAGTGGTTTTGATGGTGCAGTTATTCACACCGGTAGTATGCGACGTATTTTTCAAGATGGTAATGGTTTTCGTATATGGTCAGGAGCTACGTTGCCGTCGTTAATCCGTGCGGCATATGAATTGAAATTGTCAGGCTTCGAGAAATTAATCGGTGTTCCCGGACAACTGGGTGGCGCGCTGGCAATGAATGCCGGCAGCTCCGATTGGGGTATCTGGGATTTAGTCGAAAATGTTACGCTATGGGTGCCAGGAGTGGGCGATCATCTAAAAATAGAAGAGCACACTCGCGAGAGTATTTCTCCAAAATATCGCGACGGCAACTTGAAGGGCGCGGTTGTTCTTGAAGCCTTACTCAACCTAGAGAAGTCTTCTAAACCGGCAATTAAGCATGCTCAAGAGCAGTTGTTGCGCGCAAAGAATGCTAGCCAACCCGTGACGGTGCCAAGTGCCGGCTGTGCATTTAAAAACCCTCCAGGCGATTCCGCCGGACGTTTGTTAGACAGTTGTGGCTTAAAAGGATTACGCGTAGGCAGTGCAGAAGTGTCGCCGAAACACGCGAACTTTATTATCAACACTGGCGGCGCAACAGCTGCCGATATAGTCGAGCTGTTAGAGAAAATGCATGCCAAAGTTTTGGCAGAAACTAAAGTAGACTTAGTGCGTGAACTAGTCGTTTGGAATTAAGTTTAGTTTAGTGTTACTTCAATACCGTCGATAACAATTCTCTCGGATTGACCGAGCTGTGCCGTTACCTTAAAGGTATAAATCTTTGATGGGTCTGGAATGCTCAAGCCGACAATTAACTCAGAGGCATTAGCAGCACTTTCTGATAGATCGTAGTTTTGAGACGCTATTATTGCCGTAGTGTCAGGGTCAATAAGCTCTAGTAAAACTTCGCCAAGTCCTGGCCCCTGGAAGGTCAGTACGCTCACCGAAGTGCCGCGCACGGGGCATGTGAGGTAGTCGTCGTCATAATTAGCAACTATGATTTCGTCGCCAGTTCCTTCTAGTCTAGGCGGTAAATTCCAGCGAGCTGCTTTAGCCCACGGCCATATATGGCTAGGCTCAATGACATTGGGGTTGTTCGGTGAGTAAGTACTTATAGATTCGTCGGTATCATCTAGTCGAAATATTCCGTTGATGTCTTGCCAGAGATTATTTGAATCTAACTGCATCATGCCATTAGTTGTGGCCAAGTACGCCTTGCCATCTGTAGCAAAACTTTTTGACAAGCAAATATCATCAACAGCTGATAATGGTCTGTTGCTACCGAATGGAACCCATTGTGGATTTGTTTCCGAGAGGTGTAACTGGAAAGCACCACACGCTTTCGTTGCGATATAGATTATGGGCTCTTCTTTGAAATTTGGGTTCAAAGCAATCCCTGTGGGCAAAACACCGCTGAGATTATATTTGAGGGGTTGCGCCAAAGGCGCTACTAAGGAATCAGTGATTTTATAAACGTAAGGTGCCTTATTGGATAGCGCAAATAGCGTTGGATTTGATGGCCTTCTATAACTTGGATCGACAACTAGTTTTATAATTTGGTTATCGAAATCAAATAGCTCTAGCCATTGCGTGTCTAGTAATCGGTAGACGATGCCACCGATGGTTCCGGCGTAGACATCGGTGCGGCTACCACTAGCGTCGTAGGTCGGAGCAATTGCGACGCACTGCATTCGGTCGGTAGGCGCGCCTAGAGTGTCTTCAAATAAGCGCTCGGATGTTAACCCGTTGTCGCTAGTACGGCGCATTTGCCCTTGAGCTGAAAACCAAAAAAAGGTTTCGTCAGCCGTGGCAGTAGTGCCAGTAGGGTCAAAGTTTGGAGAATATTGTACACCGCGTGGATAGCCTGCATCTTTGCCATTGGCTAAAACGTTATTAACTTGAGGTTCAAACCAGTATGTGGACAGAGTGGGGTTGCTGGGGGCAACATCAGCCGATTGCCATTCATACAGATACACGTTTCCTGCCACGAGTAGGCGTCCGTCTAAATCGAAATTTGGTGATATCGAAATGCGGCGCTGATAAACCATCGGTGAACGAGAAGGTACAATTTCGCTGTTATCCGAGGTGGCATTATACATTACTGTGCCAGTTCCGTATCCGGCACCGAAGACGAGGTCGTGGCCATTAGCGTCTATAGTCGCTTCGACATCACGGAGGCGATTGGCAAAACGCGTGGCTTGCTGTTGCCAGTGACTACCACTATTACGGCTGATGAATAATCCTTCTTGACGGGCGTACATTAGCTCGTCATTCTGTGAGAAGTCGGCCGAGACTTGTAGCTGCGAAATGTTGAACATATCTTCTGCGCCGCTTTTCTTGCCCGGCCCGTCCTCTAGAAGAAAGTCTTGTGCCGAAGAATGATCACTCCAGTTATAACCGCCGTCTTCGGAGCGCAAAATGCCTGTACCAAAATAATTGTTATGATTAGGATATTGGCGTCCGGCGGCCAGCCAATACCTTTTCCCATTTGAATCTTGAGGCGTTGACAGCAGAGCTGATACGGCTGTGTCTAGCTGGTAAATACGGCTAAAGGTTGTGGCATTGTCATTTGAACACCAGATATCGCCTTCGTCCCAGCGGCCACTGGGATGCAGGCGTCCGCGGCCAAGCATTAAGGTGTTGTCATTTGCGTAATCATCTGACACATCGATTGAAGTTATGCTCCAGTTGAAGACACCGAGTGCCGGGTTTGAGAAATCCGGTGCAATCGACCAGCTTAAGCCGAGATCGTGACTAACATGCAATAGCCCAAAAGCAGCTAGGAAGATATCTTGATCACCGTTAACGCTATTGTTAAGGCTTGCATGGGGTGCGATCGCTATTTTTGTGGCAAAGTGTACGGAGGTAGTTACTTGGTAAACTGGAGACCAGGATAAAGTATTTGTGTCTAGTGCATAAACAGAGCCAAGTTTTGTTACAGCAACAGCTGGACCATCCGTGCCGTGGCTTGGACTATCTATCGATAGAATGGATCGGTCAGCGCTGTGCAAACCAAAACTCGTTTTAACGGCAAAATAGTTGTCGGGCTCAAAAGTCCATACGCCTTGGTCGGTTCCTATGACGAAAGCACCAAGGCCATTGCTTGAATCAAGACCCGGGTGATAAGTAATAGAAGTAGCATTAGCCAGCTGTAATGCTTCGCCAGCGATGATGTGCCAGCTGTAACCGCCATCGCGAGTAACCATAACTTGCTGCTCAGAGCCTACAATCGCTGTTACTACATCGCCGTTAGCTAATAGGGCACTAGCTATGCCATAGCTAGAATCATGCGGAGCATGCAGCGTTTCATTGGCATTTACGGTAAATAGCAGGAGTAGTGCGGTGAGGATCGCCATTTTGCGGTTTGTTTCAACTGGTGGTACGAGTCAAGGTTATCACGGCTCGAGGGACTTTGTTTGGCAAACACTTCATTTTTCACGATATGTCATGAAAACACTAGGTTATTACGCTAAAATCTTCCTTTCGCACGCTCCAGGTACGAGCGTGACGAAAAATCCAACATGAGTTTGTCCTTCGACCCACAATCAGGCCCAACCTCGCTGCATGCGTTGCGTCATAGTGTTAGTCACATTATGGCTGATGCTGTGCTGAGGTTATTCCCAGAAGCTAAAGTCGCTATCGGTCCGCCGATTGAGCATGGCTTTTATTATGACTTCGAGTTGCCGCGCGCACTCACTGACGACGATCTGCCCTTGATTGAAGCAGAGATGCGTAAGATTTTAGGCGCTGGCGAAGATTTTACGCGCCAAACAATGACGCGCGAAGAAGCTGCTAAGCGCATCGCGGCAAGTGATCAACCCTATAAAGTTGAATTGCTTGACGACATACCAGATGGCGAAGAGATTTCTTTTTACGACCACGGTAGTTGGTCAGATTTATGCGAAGGTCCACATGTCGAGTCCACTAAGCAGATTCGTTATGACGCATTTAAGTTGATGTCAGTAGCCGGTGCTTATTGGCGAGGTGATTCAGACAATAAAATGTTGACCCGCGTTTACGGCACTGCATGGTGGCATAAAAAAGATCTTAAGAAATACGAGGCCTATCTCGAAGAGGTACAGCAACGCGACCATCGTAAATTAGGACGCGAGCTAGATCTATTTAGTTTGCATGCTGATTACGGTGCAGGTTTAGTCTTTTGGCACCAAAAGTTAGGTTATGTACGCCGCCAACTCGAGCAGTGGTGGTGGGATTTACACCACCAGCGCGAGTACTGGCCGGTTTACACTCCGCATATTGCAAGTGAAAAGATTTTCATGCAATCCGGTCACCTTGAAAACTATGCAGACATGATTTGGGCACCGATGGATGTCGATGGCCGTCCGCATCGTATTAAACCAATGAATTGCCCTGGTCACGTTACTATTTTCAATTCAAAGCGTCACTCTTATCGCGATTTGCCGGTACGTATGGCCGAATTGGGCTCTGTTTATCGTTACGAACCAAGCGGCACTTTGCACGGCATGTTGCGCGTGCGTGGTTTTACTCAAGATGATGCACATATTTTTTGTACGCCAGAACAGCTGGCTGACGAAATCGTAGACGTGCTGAAATTGGTGCATACGATTCTCGGCACATTTGGTTACTCATACACTGCTTATCTGGCAACGCGTCCAGAAAAGTATTTGGGTACCGACGAGGTGTGGGCGCATGCTATTGAAGCATTGGTTGCTGCTGCCGAACGGCAAGAATTAAAGCTCGAAGACGATCCTGGTGGCGGTGTCTTTTACGGCCCGAAAATCGACTTCAAGATTAAAGACGCACTCGGCCGTGAATGGCAGGGTCCAACAGTGCAAGTTGACTTTAACTTGCCTGAGCGTTTTGATCTTCAGTACAACGCTGCTGACAATGAATTGAAACGCCCAGTGATGGTGCACCGTGCAATATTCGGTTCGCTAGAACGTTTTGTTGGCGGTTTGATCGAACATTTTGCGGCGTGGTTCCCTGTTTGGTTATGCCCAACTCCGGTTGCAGTGTTACCGATTACCGACGATCAGCTTGAGGCAGCCAAAGGCTTGCGTGCTAAATTAATGGCGCGCGGTTTTAATGTTGAATTATCTCATGATGGCCCGTTGCGTAAGCGCATTCGCGATTCTGAAGTTAATAAAATACCTTACATGCTTGTTATCGGCGAGCGCGAGGTGGACAACGATCAGGTTAATGTGCGCATTCATGGTGTAAAGCAGCAACAAACTTTAAGTGTCGATGCATTCATCGCTGCACTCGAAGAGAAGCGCTCATCAAAATCACTCGACTACGCCTTTGGTGATAGTGACGCATAAATATGGCATCTAAAATCGCATTAATCACTGGCGCCTCATCAGGCATAGGTCAGGCTTGTGCGCATGCCTTTGCCGCTGCGGGTTATGATTTGATCATAGCTGCACGTCGCAAGTCGCGCATTGACGAACTTGGCCGCTTGCTCGAAGAGCAGCATGCGATCAAGGTTGTCAAAATTGAGTTAGACGTGCGCGATCAGTCGGCTGTCGAGTCGAGCATTGCAGCATTAACAACGCCATGGAAGAAAATAGATGTACTGGTTAATAACGCCGGATTGTCGCGTGGCTTAGTAGCCTTCAACGACGGTCTCATCAGTGATTGGGATGAAATGCTTGACACGAACGTGAAAGGTTTACTTTATGTTTCGCGTGCGGTTACACCTTTAATGGTTAAGCGCCAAAGTGGGCACGTCATCAATGTCGGCTCCATTGCCGGACATGAAGTCTATCCTAATGGCGCGGTTTACTGCGCGAGTAAGCATGCCGTCGATGCTATTACTACCGGTATGCGCATGGATTTATGCAAGCATCGGGTTAAAGTTTCAACGGTAGACCCAGGTTTAGTAAATACCGAATTTAGTAATGTGCGTTTTCATGGCGATCAACAACGCGCAGATTCAACCTACAACGGCATGACTCCTTTATCGGCAGTCGACGTGGCAGAGACCGTTTTATGGATGGCGTCCACGCCGCAACATGTAAACATTGCTGAAGTATTACTCTTGCCAACAGATCAAGCAGCAGCGACAGTCGTTAGACGCGACTCATAATAAAAAATGACAAACCCATTACCCACAGTAGATTGGTTGCACGTTTGCGACCACGCTTTTCGCGACGAACAAGGCAAGCTTTGTTTAATCGGATTATTCGATACTCTAGCTTCACAACAGCTACCCGGACGCCTTCCGATGCTGTCGGTCGCGATAGGCCTAAGTGATGGCGTCGGCGATTACGAGATTGGCCTGCAAGTTACTGCACCTAGTGGTAAGGCGATTAACATGCAATTACCTAAGGTGGCTTTGGCAGATCGAAACGCTAAGGCGCGTGCTGTGATTCGTTTGAATGGTATGCCATTCGAAGAGTTCGGTAGCTACACTTTTCGCTTGATACTTGATGGCGCGCCAATTGAATGGCCATGTCATCAGCTAGTGCATTCGCAGATACAAGCGCCCACTAATGGGCCAGATATCGAAGGTATGCCGTCGGCACCGGGCAGCTTTTCTAACTAATGGACGACTTAGCTTTAATTAGTCAGCCGGTGGCGGTGTTGGCCGTATTACTAACATTTCTTGGTGGATTGTTTTGGCTAAACCAACAAGCCGCAGGACAAAAAATATTTAGGTATGCACCACTGTTGGTGTTTGCCTATTTCGTGCCTACCATCCTGTCGAATACCGGGATAATTCCATTGGACAGCGAGTTGTATGGCTTCGTTAAAAAATGGCTATTACCAGCTTCGCTGTTGCTGTTAACGCTCTCGGTTGATGTTAAAGGAATTATTGGGCTCGGCCGCAATGCGGTAATCCTGTTTCTCACAGCAACTGCGGCAATCGTTATTTCTGGCCCGATTGCTTTGTGGGCTTGTTCGTCACTAATCCCTCTCGAATTGCACGATCAAGCATGGCGCGGATTGTCAGCGCTGGCGGGTTCATGGATCGGTGGTGGTGCCAACATGCTGGCCATGCAAGAACACTCTGGCGCTTCCGATTCTATGATGTCAGTAATCGTTGTCGTCGACGTAGCTGTTGCTAATCTGTGGATGGCAATCCTGCTATGGTTTGCCGGTCGCGAAAAAGCAATGGACGCTAGCATCAACGCGGACCGTAAAAGTCTCGATGTTTTGCGAGAAAAAGTGGCGTCCTATGCCGAGAAAGTTAAGCGACCTACCGACCTTAGCTCTTTACTCGTAATCTGTGCACTCGGAATAGGTGGCGCAGTTGTAGCGACGTCTTTAGCAGAGGTCTTGCCGCCGATTGGCGACTTCATCAAGGGCTTTACTTGGGTGGTAATCTTGGTTTCTCTCTTTGGTCTGGCAATGTCCTTTACGCCATTGAAGAAGTTAGAAGGCGCCGGCGCAAGTCATGTCGGATCGTTATTTCTTTACCTACTTGTAACAACAATTGGTGCCAAGGCAGAGTTCTCTGAGATCGCGCGCCCAGAAAACATTGGCTTTGTGGTAGTCGGCCTAGTCTGGATGCTATTACATGCCGTAGTCTTATTGGCAATGCGTCGCTGGCTAAAGGCCCCAATCTTTTTTGTGGCAGTCGGCTCAAAAGCGAATATCGGCGGTGCAGCATCCGCGCCGATTGTTGCCAGTGCATTCCATCCCGCCTTAGCGCCAGTCGGAGTTTTGTTGGCAGTCGGTGGTTACGTGCTCGGTACTTTTGCGGCACTGATTTGTTCGTTCATGCTAGAGCTAGTCTTGTAAATGAACACTCAAGAATTCATCACTAGGCTGCCCAAGACGGATTTACATGTTCATCTTGACGGCTCGCTGCGTCACAGTACTCTACTCGAATTAGCCGATCAATTCGAGTGTGAGGTGCCAGAAGGGGTGTTTCGAGAAACTTACAAATCGCTCGAAGAATATTTAAACGGTTTCAAATACACTTGCGCGGTCATGCGCGATGAAGCATCGATTGCGCGCATCACCTATGAATTATGCATAGATGCCTTCAGCGAAGGGGTGTACTATCAAGAAATTCGTTTTGCTCCGCAATTGTTAGAGCACGATGCCTTAAATAGTTTGCAAATATTAATGGCTGCTAGTGATGGCATTAAACAAGCAGAAGCCGAATTTAATGACAAGAATAGTGCGACTGTTGATCTATACCGTGGAGCACTAATCGTTTGTGCAATGCGTTTCCCAGAACAGTTTGCAAATAAATCTATAGAGGCTGTGAATACTGCGATAGCAGCACGCGATGAGCTTAATTTACCGGTAGTCGCATTTGATCTTGCTGGTGCCGAGTTCGGTAATCCTGCGCAAGCGCATAGTCGCGCCTACGCCATAGCTCTTGAGGCTGGATTGTCCCGCACAGTGCATGCCGGCGAAGCAGATGGTGCGGCATCGATTGCCGACGCCATTACTAGTTGCCATGCTCAGCGAATCGGACACGGAACGCATTTGCTGCAAGACTCAGATTTAGTGATGCTAGTACGAGATCGAGATATTCTATTAGAGGTTTGCTTAACATCTAATATGCAAACGATGCCGCATTTAAAAGATTTATCGGAGCATCCTTTTGTAAAGTTCATCGAACTAGACATCCCCTTTACATTAGCTACCGATAATCGTTTGGTTTCACATACGACTATTTGCAAGGAGTATCAATTAGCCGCGGTTAGTGCTCAATTATCGCATCAGCAATTAGCGAAAATCGCTCGAAACGGATTTGCAGCAATGTTCTTTCCAGGAAGCTCGGCTGAGGCATCTGAATATAAGCGCGCGGTGCAGGCGGAGCATGACAAGCTCATAGCTATCTGCTAGACTAGTGCATGATTTTTCTAACAGCATTTGGTGTTGTCTTGTTGTCGGCAGCTAGCCAACAACCCACAGCTCCTCCTGATGGTAAAGCGCTTTACCTACAAAATTGCGCCACCTGCCATGGTGCGAAAGGCGATGGCGACGGCCTGGTCAAGTTCGACAAACCGGCGCGTAGTTTCATAGACGGTGGTTTCTCGTTTGGCAACACGCCAACTGCGCTATTCAATACTATTAGCAAAGGCATTGGTGGCACTCCGATGCCAGCATTTGAAATGGTACTCAGCAAAGAAGAAATCGAGGCTGTGGCAGCAAGTGTTTTATTGTTTGCACCGCCAGAGAAAAAAACAGACACCTTAGCGGCGATAATGACTGTAACAAACCGTCCGCAAATTATTCGTGGAGGTCTAAAAGATTATCACGATGATTCAAAAGTACTGCCACGTGTCGTCATCTTAGGTGGCCTTGATGGTTTAAGCGTCGAAATAAATCTGGAGACTATGGGTATCCTTGCTTTTAGAAAAGGCGATTTCGTGCAGCGTGACGACTGGGGTGACCGCGGTGGCGCAATGCTTAAACCGTTGGGCGAGTTGCTTATGCTCAATGACGACAACGAAAATGGCTGGGGTCTTTTCTCGGCAAGTGGCAGTGGTGAGACGCAATTAAGGTTTGTTGCAACCGAGGTTAGTGATGGCCAGGCTAAAGTGATATACCGTATTATTGATGCAGAAAATAATCTTGAAGTCGCAGAGGTAACTGAATATTTTGATCTCGCAAAAATACGCTATGCTGATCCGCAAATAGAATCGGTAATCGTGCAGCACATTAGTATCGAATGGCTGGTCGAGTGTGAAGCGTCATTGTTTTATGGCGCCAGTTATCAGGCTCCTGCCCAAGTACGCGTGGGTCGCGGATTACGCTTAGATCCTGCTGAAATAAAAACCCCGTATTCTTTTATCTACGAATATGTGATGTTGAATGAAGAGACTGTTACCGAAGAAACTGTTAACGAAGACGCTAGCGAGGAACACAACCATGATTAATCTCTGTGCCTTTATTTTATGTACGCTGCAAGTCGCAGAAGAAAATCATTACGCTTTAGAGTTTTTGCCAACACCTGATGGCGAAACGATAGAAGTAGGTGGTGTCGACTTTCTGTCCGACGGCACCATGTTGTTAAGCACTAGACGCGGACGCGTGTGGTGGGTCGATAACGCTCTGTCTGACGACATCTCTTTAGTCAAATTTCACATCTTTGCCGAAGGTTTACACGAAGGCCTCGGGCTCGAAGTCGTCGACGATAAAATTTATGTCATGCAGCGTGGCGAGTTGTCGCGCCTCATCGATTTAGATGGCGATCAAGTATGCGACCGCATCGAATCGGTATCGCAAGACTGGGGGATGACCGGCAATTACCATGAATTTGCTTTTGGTCTACCCGTTGATGAACAAGGTAACTTTTACATCAGCACCAACGTCGGATTCTGGAGCCCCGAATGGTGGCACGGTAAAGCGAAAGCGCCACGCCGTGGCACGATTATGCAGGTTACGCCTAATGGCGACACCACTTGGTATGCATCCGGAGTGCGCAGCCCCTGTGGTTTAGGTATTGATAGCCAGCAGCGTTTGCTCTACACCGACAATCAAGGCGATTGGATGCCAGTATGCGGTATTTTCGATGTCAAGCAAGACGACTTTTTCGGGCATCCCGCTTCCTTACGCTGGACGGCTGATTACGAGTTTGGAGAGCTTGATCCAAGCACTACCGAAGCGCCTAAACGCCAGCCTAAATCCGCAGCCGTGTGGATACCTTACGATTGGTCGCGCTCGACTGGCAACTTAGTGCACGACACTACAGCCGGAAAGTTTGGTCCCTTTAAAGACCAGCTATTCGTCGCAGAATTAACTCTAGGAAACATACTGCGCGTCATGCTTGAAGATGTTCAGGGGGTAACACAGGGAGCAGTGGTGCCATTTCGTAGCGGAGTCGGCAGTGCCATTCGTGTGCGCTTTGCACCCGATGGCTCTTTGTTTACCGGATTAACTAACCGCGGATGGGGTGGTCAAGCACCAGGCTCAGGAATAGCGCGTATACGTTACACAGATGATTTGCCACTCGAAATGCAGAACATACGTTTGCGTCAAGACGGCTTCATCATCGACCTCACTAAAGCAATAAACGAAGTCCCTAAAATCACTGCGCGTAGTTACGACTATAACTATTGGTGGGATTACGGTTCTCCCGAGATGCGCGATAAAGACCTCAAAGTGCCGTCCATAGTTCTAAGCGATGACGGCATGCGCTTGACCTTATCGGGCATGGATTTAAAGGCGGGTCGTTGCGTACGCCTGCAATTGGCGGGGATAGGTTTGCTGCACGATGAATTTTCATACACCATCAATCAGCTCCCTTTCGGCGAGCTGTCAAGTTCGAGCGTGGCTAAGACGGTACAAGCTCCGGAGCAACGTACGGTCGAAGAAGAAGGTGGCGGATGGCTAACCACGACATGGGGCGATCCTTTTGATAATTGGAGCGCGGATGGTTGGAAGTTATGTTCTGCGACCTACAATGAAAGTAATCCGCAGCAATTTGAAATAAATGTTGGCAACAGTGCTCTGGTTAACGTCGGCCCTGGCGCTAGCGATTTTGTTTCGAACGACTCTTATGGTGACGTAGAATTTAGGTTTAGTTTCATGTTGCCCGAAGGCGGTGACTCTGGTTTGTACATGATGTCACGTTACGAATTGCAGTTGCGCGACGACAGCACTTGCGGCGCGGTGATAGGTTCAAAAAACCCTCGTGTACAGGCATACAATGGTGCTGGTATCTGGCATATCATGCGCGGCACTTTCTTGGCGCCACGTTTTGATGCTGATGGCAAGAAAACCCGTAATGCACGCTTCGAAAACATAAGTATTGATTCCGTGACCATTCTTGGCGCTGCAGAGTGCTCCGAAGTCACTGGTGGCGCAGTATCGCAGCAAGAAGTCGCGTCGGCGCCAATGTTCTTTCAAGCAACTGCCGGAACGGTAGCAATTGCGGATGTGCGTCTAAAGCCCCTTGATTGAATTCATGGCGTCCTCTACTTTAGTGACAATGAAACTCCTCCTGACCTTATCCTTAACCTTGGCCGTGGCATGTTGCTCGATGTCGTGTTCTACTACTATCGCAGCGAAATCGCATGTACTGTTCAGCGGAGATGCCGCACAACTTGCAAACTGGAGCATGGCCGGCCCCGGAGAATTCGTGCATGATGGCGACACTATTTACGCGCAAGGCGGCATGGGACTTTACTGGTATACAGCCAAAGAATTTGTTGATTTCGAATTAGAATTAGAATGGAAAGTAACTGCAGAATCAAATAATTCTGGTGTGTTTGTGCGTTTCCCTAACCCGGGCCTTGATCCATGGGTGGCAGTGAACGAGGGTTACGAACTACAAGTTTGCGATACAGGTGGCGCAAAGCATGACACGGGTTCGGTGTATTCCTTTCAAGCGGCAACGCATATTCCTACTAAAGCAGTGGGCGAATGGAATAGCTATCGCATTCGTGTAGTAGGCCAAGCATACAGTCTTTTTGTTAACGGCGAATTAGTAAATAATTACACCGGCGACCGCAGCACTCAAGGATACATCGGTTTGCAAAATCATGACAACGCCTCTCCGGTACGTTACCGCAATATCCGAGTAACCGAGGTCTAAAATGCAAGCGTCCCCTCCGTTGAAACGTTTGTCGGTGATGATGTTCTTGCAGTATGCCATTTGGGGCGCATGGTTGCCGTTATTGTGGCCATTTCTTACTGAGTTCCGCGGCATGTCGCCAGAGCAAGTCGGAAACATGTTTGCAATCGGAGCATTAGGTGCAATAGTCGCTCCTTTTATTGCTGGTCAGATCGCCGATCGTTGGTTTGCCACTGAAAAATTTCTTGCGATATCGCATATTCTTGGTGGTGTACTGGTGTGGCAGCTTGCGAGCATTGAAAGCTATAGTAGCTTTTTAGTATTCTCTTTAGTGTACTCACTAGTCTATTCGCCGACCCTGCCGCTCACTAATTCACTAGCGTTTCACCACTTAGATGACCTCGACAAAGATTTCGGACGCGTCCGCGTTTGGGGTACTGTAGGTTGGATTGTGGTTGGCATAGCAATCGGCCAATGGCTACTGCATATGCATGTCGACAACACCACTGCCGGAATGGCTGATGCCTTCCGACTCTCTGGTGGTTTAGGTATTATCATGGGGGTCTACTGTTTGTTCTTACCGCATACTCCGCCAACCAAAACTATTGCGCAAAACGCTACTAGACGTGCCTTGCGCGAGATTAAACGCCAACCCTTGCTCACACTGTTTTTATTAGCTGTTCCGGTTAGTTGCATTCACCAATTTTATTTTGTGCACACCGCGGGCTTCTTGGGCAACATACAAGAGCAGGCTAGCGGCTTTATCGAAGTTGTAAATAAAATAGTCGGAGTCGGCGGTGGCGGATTGATGACCATCGGACAGATGTCGGAAATATTAGTTCTGGCAAGCATGCCATTGTTGGCAACGAAGCTTAGCCGTAAGCAATTGTTAGCGATTGGCTTATTGGCATATGCTGCGCGTATGGCTTTGTTCGCCAACTATGAAGCAGTAGGCATTGGCGGCGTAATGCTAGGTGTTGCTATGCACGGTTTGGCGTTTGGATGTTTTATATTCGTGGCTTTTATGGTGGTAGACGAAAATACTTCTATCGACGTGCGGGCTTCGGCACAATCACTGTTTAACTTAGTGATTATTGGTGTCGGCACAATTGTTGGCTCTAAAATTGCCACCTCAGCTGCAACTTGGTCGACTGACGCGAATGGCCAGAAATCATACAACCAGCTATTTAGCTATCCCATGTGGGCCTCGCTCGCATGTTTGGTAGCTCTTGTAATCTTTTACCCTAAATCAAAAACTAAACTTTCATAATGAAATCCTTGGCAATCGGATTTGTTGGCGCAGGCTTCAATACCAACTTTCACATCCAGTCTCTAGTAGAAGTACGCAACTGCCACGTGGCAGGTGTCACCAGTCGCACCATGCCGTCGGCCGAACAAGCCGCAGCAAACGCCAATGATCTCGATCTTGGTCCAGCTGTCGCGTTCGAGTCACTCGAAGAAATGGCCGCCGATCCTAGCATCGAAGCCATTTGGGTTAACTCACCCAACGATTCACGGATTGCAGTAATGGAAGCGATCGCCGCCGGCAATGCCAGGCGCGCAACACCATTACTCGGTATCGCCTGTGAAAAGCCACTAGCACGTAATATGCAAGAGGCACGTCGTGTTGTTGAGATCATCGAAGAAGCGGGTATCCCAACTGGCTATCTAGAAAATCAGGTGTTCACTCCAACAGTAGTGCGCGGCAAAGACATCATCTGGAGTCGTGCAGCAGCGACAACAGGGCGTCCTTATTTAGCACGTGCGGCTGAAGAACATTGCGGACCACACAGTCCTTGGTTCTGGAAAGGTGAGCAGCAGGGTGGCGGAGTGATGAATGACATGATGTGTCATAGCGTCGAAACTGCACGTTTTCTGTTGACGGCACCTGGCGCTGATCGCAAATCTATTACGCCAATTTCAGTGAATGCGCAAATCGCTTCACTTAAGTGGACGCGTCCTGAATATGTTCAGCAGCTGAAAGATACTCACGGCGAAGAAGTCGATTACTCTAAGAAACCTTCAGAAGATTTTGCGCGCTGTACAGTGACTTATCGCGATGAAGATGGCAACACTCTGATTGCTGAAGCCACAACTTCGTGGGCATTCGTCGGCGCTGGTTTGCGTTTAAGTTTTGAGCTGTTAGGCCCAGAATATTCGATGCGTTCCAACAGTCTCGAAACGGGCCTTGAAGCATTCTTCTCGCGCAAAGTAAGTGGCTCTGAGGGTGAAGACTTGATCGAAAAACAAAATGCCGAGCAAGGTGTGATGCCAATCGTGCCAGAAGAAGCATCGGCCTATGGTTACGCTGCAGAAAACCGCCACATGGTTAATTGCTTTTTAGAAGGACGTACTCCTGATCTCACTTTTGAAGATGGCGAGCAAGTCGTGCGCATTTTGATGGCTGCTTATAAGTCAGCGCAACTCGAACGTGCTGTTGACCCATTCGATGACGATCTCATTGATTTTATTCCGTTAGTCGCACAGGGTAAATGGAACCCACGCGCGTAAAGACTTAATAGCCTCTAACGCGTTAATCAATATCTTCGCGCGGTGTTACCTGTATCGTCGGCGGCTCTTCGAGTTGCTTGACACTGGTCGCCGCGCTTAGTTCTTCAACACGCTTGCCTTGCGGCAGTACTTTGCGGCTATAGCTGCCAGCGGCTTTGTTGTAAGACTCAACGCCGGTTTTCAGACTCTTGCCGATTTTGTTAAAGTGCTCCATGAACGATTTCATGCGTTCGTGATACTCTTTAGCAGTATTAGCAATCTCAACGGCATTCTTGGCGACCTTCTCTTGCTGCCAATATAAATCAACGGTGCGCAATAGCGCCATCATCGTTACTGGAGTAGCGATCAGCACCCGTTGCTGCATAGCTTTTTCTTGTAGGTGAGGGTCATGCTCGAAAGTCGCTTGCAACAAATGATCGCCAGGCAAGAACATCACTGTAAAGTCAATATCGCCTTGTACGCTTTTGGCATAGTCTTTCTTGGCAAGCGTTTTTACATGCTGCATCACATCCGCAGTATGCTGCTTTAATAGTTTGCTGCGTAGCTGTGCATCATCTTCTTTCTGCGCATCTAGGAAAGCTGCCATCGGCACTTTTGAATCAACGGGTATGACATCGCCGCCGGGTAGAATGATTTGAAAGTCAGGACGCTGGCCATCACTAGTAGTGCTTTGAACTTCATAGTGGATGTCTTTAGTCATGCCAGCCAATTCAAGAATACGTTCGAGTACCGTTTCTCCCCATTGGCCGCGTGCTTGAGAACTGCCGCGCAATGCCGTCGATAACGATTCTGACTTTAGCTGCAAATCAGTGGTCGCCACTTGTAGTTTTGTCAATTGTTCAGCCAACTGACCACGCGATTGTTGACGCACATCTTCTAGAGTGCGCGTTTCTTTGGCAAGTTTGTCGAGCTGATCTTGCAGCGGCTTCAGCTGCAATTCGGTCTTGTCGCTAAACTGCTTTGAGTTGGCGTTAAGTGCATCAGCAGCCATAGCTTTAAAACTATTGCTGATTTCTTCTCTGAGCTTCTCAGCGGTACTACTTTCTGCCGCCGCTGTTGCTGTAGCGGTAGCTGTATTGATCGCGCTAGCCTTATTGCGCATGATTACAAATGTACCTACAGCGCCGATTGCTACACCAATGATTAGAAAAATAACATCCATGCTGTCATAATATCAATATTGTGAAACAGATTCTAGTAGCTGTACTCCTCTCAATTGCTGCTTGCGCGCACTCGAGCAAGCAATCGTCGACAGAGTTGAATGCCGGGCCAATGCTCGGTGACCTCACCGCGACCAGCGTGCGTATTTGGGCCTCAGCAGATATCCCTTTGCGCTTTCAAATCGAATTGAAGGCCGCTGATGGTGAATGGCAGTTGGCACCGAATGATCCGATGTTGGTGTTGTCAGATAGCGAAAACCCAAGGGGGCGCGTGCAACTCACCGGATTACTGCCAAGCACCGAATATGAATACCGTTTGCTTGCTAGCGATGGAGCATTAACGGCATTGAGTCCACAAAAATTCACAACTAGCGGCGCCGATAAATTCAAAGTAGCCTTTGGCTCATGTGCAGGCGATTGGGGGCCGGACCCTTCACAATCTATATTTAAAACTATTGCCGCACAACATCCACAATGGTTTCTATGGATGGGAGACAATATTTATTACAGCCGCATTACTCAAGAATGGAATGACATCAATCTGATGCGCAAACGCTGGGCCATTCAGAGGTCGTTGCCGCATTTGCAAGAACTGCTTAGCTCGACCGCGCATGCTGCGATTTGGGACGATCACGATTATGGGCCGAATGACTCTGACAAGACTTATTTTTTGCGTGAAGAATCCTATGCTTTATATAAAAGCTACTGGCCGAATCCATCCTTCGGCAGCACTAACGATGGCGTCTACCATGTGCTGCACCTTAATGGCGTAGATGTTTTTATGCTTGATACACGTTATCACCGTCAGCCTAATAAATTAGATATCGAAAATAAACAGCTGCTCGGTGAGGGGCAATGGCGGTGGTTGCAAAACGAACTGTTAGCTAGTACAGCCGACTTTAAACTAATCGTCTCGGGAATGCAGGTAATCGCTGATTACCATCCATATGAAACCTGGAAGATGTTTCCCAGCGAGCGACAACGCTTGCTAGATTTCTTGAATGAGCAACATATAAATGGGGTGGTGCTATTGAGTGGCGACCGTCATACCGGAGAGATCCTGCGCGATGAAAAGGTCCTAGATTATCCATTAGTCGAATTCACTTCATCACCCTTAGCCGCCGGAGTAGGCGGTAGTACCGCCGACAGTATTGCTATTCGGCGCGTACCTGGCAGCGAGATCACCGCTGAGCATTTTTCTATGCTAGATTTCGATTTCAGTGGCGACGATCCAAGCATGAGCTACAGCGCTATGGGCCAGCATGGCAACAAACTTGGCTTAACTTATACTCTGCGGGCTTCGCAGCTAAAGTCAAAGCAATAGTAATTGATAATTAAGCTGCGCAGCGCGAAACTGTAGGCATGTTAGCCGGATTACTACTTAGCTTGTGCGCCATGCAATCTAGCACCGATTTCGCTTATGCGACCATTAGTGCGGATAGTGCAAAAATACACGCCTTTTACGACTCGAAATCGGCTGTGGTCTTTACAGCGGCAAAAGATACACCTTTAAAGGTTGTTGCCGAGATGTATCCGTGGTCAAAGGTACAAATACCTGGTGGATATGATCTGTGGGTTTACAAAAGCCTAACCGAATTAGATGCGGAGCAGGGCATCTATCACGTAACGGGTTCACGCATTCGCGCACGTCCACTGCCGTCGACGGCTACAGCTTCGCACCCGTTGGGTTTATTTCCTTGGGATTGCGATTTGGTGCCATTAGTTATCGAGGAAGAATGGATAAAAGTTCGCGCTCCTGAATCAATGGCAGCGTGGGTTCTTTCAGCGTCGATTATTAGAAGTAAAGATAACTTAGATGCGGCATGGCAAGAGCACTTGGCACAGCGTTTAGCAATCTCAGTAGTTGAGGTTGAAGTGCCGGCTGAAGAAGTCGTCGAAGAAATGATTGAAGAAGCAATCGTTACCGACAATGATAAAGTTACTGCCGCCACAGCTTCAGCTACGGTAGTCCTTGCACCACCAACGTTAAGTAGTTTCGACGAAGGCGCAATCGCTGTTAATCCCGAAGCTTTTTTTAAATTCGCAATCCCTGCGCTAGAACAACTCGGCCGTAAGGTCGTTAAAGATTACCACACCTACGATTTCGATTTTATTTCGACTCTCGAAGCCCAGCTCGCATACGTGCTATGGCATGCAAGCAATCCTGGGCATGTGAAAACGGCACGAGCAGCATTTGCTAAAATCGACGGCATGCGCAGTTACTATTTATCGCGCATTGATAACGAAATAATTGACACTCCTTTAGCACGTAAAGGCAATCTTAATCCTGCGCTTAGAAAATTGCGCGATCGTGCATCGTTCTCAAGAGACACGACCCTTGGCACCAACGACATCGTAGTTGGCTGGATCGAATTCCGTCCACGTGGGCAGTCGAATTATCCATTCGAGATCGTGCGCGGTAAAAGTAACTATTTACTAGAGTCGCCTGATTCTCATTATAAGTTGCGCGACTTTGCTAACCGCCAGGTAATTGTACGTGGCTCTTGGCAGGTGACACCCGGTAACGACAGCCGTCCAGTCTTTGAGATTAGCGAGCTACGCTTAATGCCGAAAGCTGCTAGCCTTTAACAGGATAAGCGGCGACGATTTGTGCGCGCAATTGTTCAAAACTACCGTCAGCAATTGCGATACGAATGCGCGCCATTAGTTTAATCAGGTAATGCAAATTGTGGTGGGCTAACATCGATGCTGCAACGATTTCGCGTTCTTTCAAAGTAGCACGCAGCATGCCGCGCGGCATTTTGGTTAAACAGGCGTCACATTCGCAACCTTCCATTAGTGGACGAGTATCTGTCGCGAAGCGCGCGTTATGTAGATGTTGCATGCCTTCGTCAGTCATGAACGAACCATAACGTCCACTGCGAGTCGGGTAAACGCAATCAAAAATATCGATACCACGTGCAACCGATTCAACTAAATCGAGTGGAGTTCCGACTCCCATTAAATAGCGCACTTTATCGCGCGGCAATAACCCGGTAGAAAAACGCACGCCGTCCATCATTGCTTGATGACCTTCACCGACCGAGACACCGCCGACAGCATAGCCATCGAAATCTAATTCTATTAACTTACTGGCGCATTCTTCGCGCAAATCTTGAAAGACTCCGCCTTGCACGATGCCGAACTGCGCCTGCCCGCTGTCGACGCCACCGCGCTGTTCGTGTAAGTTACGTTGCCGCTTGGCCCAATCAATAGTTCGGCGAATTGCCGTTGCCACCGAGTCGCGATCACGTGGATCAGCGGGGCACTCATCAAGTAGCATTGCCACATCTGGGCCCAAGTCGCGCTGCACATTGAAGGCGAATTCTGGCGTCCAACTGACGTGCGCACCATTTACAGGGTGGCGCATCATGACGCCTTTGTCGTTAATCTTTGACGTCTCTAACGAAAACGCTTGAAAACCGCCAGAGTCGGTGAGTATCGGGCCGTCCCATGCCATAGCCTTATGCAGGCCACCAAGTTGAGTGATGATTTCGGTGCCAGGCCGTGCGAATAAATGGAAGCTATTCGCCAACATCATTTCAACGCCCATCGGCTTTAAAGTTTGCGGCCACGGACCGCGCATAATACCGCGGGTGGCAACTGGCATAAATTGCGGTGTTGCGACATCACCGTGTGGTGTGTGCAAAGTTCCGAGGCGTGGCGTAGAGGACTCGCCGTGATGTAAACGAAAATTCAAACTCATTGGTTAAATAGTTTTGCTGTTAATACTGCAACTTCGGCACTAGGGTAATAGTGCTGTAAAATGGAGGCATAATCTGCGCCTTGAGTGGCACGCCGCATTGCTCCTTCTTGGCACAGGCCAATACCATGACCGTGTCCAGAACCGGTTATTGTAATGGAACCGTCAGGGTTGATGATTAGAGCATGCCAAATCATTGAAGGCAATCCGAGGCGCGCACGTACAAACTCTCCGGTAACATCGCGGTGGCCTTTTTTGCCTTGTAGGCGCATCATTAAGCGGCGCTGATATTTATCTTTAGTCACAGTATTCAATGCTAATAAACTATCGCCTAAATTAAGATCGGTGCTTAGCTTGTCGAGTCTGTTTACATCAATCGTGCGCGCCCAACGTTGATATACATCGGCGCACTCTGAATCTGGATTTCCGCTAAGCCCTTGAAGGTACTGTTTGCTAAAATCAGCTAGTTTTGCGTCAGTGGTGCCACCTCCGCAACTACGATGAAAAAAACTTGGCAAAACAGCAGCGTTCTCTTTTAGGACCAGGCCCGATGTCAGGTGCGCAGCATCACGCGCTTGTTGCGTATAGTAATCACTACCAATATAAACTTGGTCGCGAGAATCTCCGCGCAAGCGCTTGCCCTGTTGTATCTTGTAAATAGCATAGGTACGTGCTGCAACAGCTTGAGCTGCAAGTGCAGCGCCGATATTCGGTGTCTGCGAGGGCAACTCGCCGCAGATAACACCTAGTACATAGTCTTCGAGATCTAGTTCCAAAAATAGCTGCATTTCTTTCGGCTGATTGTCTTTGTCACGCTCAACCTCAATGATTAAATCGCCAGGGTAACTGAAATAATTCAACCTTAATGATGATTTGCTGTCGAAGCTTAGATGAATATAGTCGCGATTACTAGCATAGGCGCCTAATTGCGGGCCAGTGATGTCGCATGCGAGGTTTCCTTGGAAATTGTCACGTTCGATTAACACATTCTCATTTCTAGTGTCAACCATTTGCCAACGGCCACTTATCTCTAAAGGTATAGACTCGCCAAGTTTAATCGACTGCAGGCGTACAGTGACTTTTGGATTAACGACGTCAGGGGTAGGCGCGGACACGGAAAAAACTTGAGCTAATAACATAATCAGTACACTGAAAATGCCGACAAAAAGAATAGCCAGCGTTTTATTCATCAGCAGCTGACACACCTAAAGCATTTCTTCCGGCAGTCGTTAATAGGCGTCCTTGAGGAGTACGCTGCATGAAACCTTGGCGAATTAACCACGGTTCGATAACTTCGGCTAAAGTGTCTTCTGCTTCGTTAGCTGCGACGCTTAAGTTTTTTAAACCTAAAGGCCTTCCGTCTTCTGAGTTATACAGAGCTGCTAATACTTTGCGGTCGGTGTCTTCAAGCCCGTTGCTGTCGATGCCAAGCATCTCCAAAGTTTGATCGCAGCATTGTTGATTGATGACGCCAGCAAAATTAACTTGAGCTAGATCGCGGGCGCGGCGCAATAAACGATTTGCGATGCGTGGTGTGCCACGTGAAAATTTGGCCAAGCTTTGTGCAGCGTTATCTTCTAACTCGATATTGAGTAGCTTGGAGGAACGCAGCAGTATTTGGCAAATGGCATCGTGTGCATAGGGACTAAACGCCAAGCGGTGTCCAAAACGCGAACGGAATGGCGCACTCAGCAAAGCTTCGCGGGTAGTGGCGCCGACTAGGGTAAAAGGTTTGATATCAAGCTTGAGCAAACGAGCGTGCTCGCCACTATCAAAAGTCCACTCAATCTGGAAGCGATCCATCGCTCCATACAGATATTCTTCGATTTCGATGTTCATACGATGGATTTCATCGATGAAAAGGATTGTCCCAAATTCAAGCTGACTCAAAATACCCACTAAATCTTTGGCGCGATTCAGTGCTGGGCCTGAAATTATTTTTAAAGGGCGTTTCATCTCGCTGCCAAGGGCAAGTGCCAAAGAAGTCTTCCCTAGACCAGGCTGCCCGGTAAATAATAGGTGCTCAAGAACCTCGTCCCGCTGCTGGCATGCCTTAATCATGAGCTTTAAGGGGGCTAAAAGCTCTTTCTGCCCTAGAAAATCGCTAAAATCTTTCGGGCTGAGCGTGCGTTCGTATTCACTTTCTGTGGATGCTGCAACTCCGAGAGTGAAGGATGATTCTTCTGCCATTCCTAGAGTCTGACTCATCCGAGAGCCAATTTCTAGCGGCAGTGTGCAAAAACGCTCACTAGTGTGCGAAAAAAAACAGTTTAGTCGCTTAAATTACTAGTCAAGGGCATAAAAACATGGCATGATAATTGCCCTAAGTAGCTAAACCCTCCTTAGTCAAAACAATTAACATAATGAATTCAAGTCAACTCACTAAAGCCTTGGCGGTCGTCGTAGTCGCCTCAGCTGCGTCATGCCTTAGTAAGGATGAATCTGTACTCGGCAGCAGCGGTGCTCCTGTCATGTCGTTAACTGAAGTTAGCAACGGTTTCGGACGACTTCTGCCGTATGTAATTCCAGTTGCAGATCCCATAACAGGTGGTCCAACAGCGCAGCTTATCGAAATACGTCAGCTGGAAGATTTATACAATAATCCATCCACTGACTTGAACCCAATTTTGCCACCTGTTGCATGGCCAACAGCTGCTATCAACCCAGCTAATGCTAGCGGTAACCATTTTGTGGTTGTTAGTTTTACGGGTGATATCGATGAAGCTTCGGTTCTTGACCCTACGGCATCAGGCCTGTCCAACAATGGTTTAACAGGTGCTATTACGGTAGTTGCTTACGACAGAGCAACTGGCCAGAGTACACCTATTCCCGGTCGCGCTTTCATTAATGGCTACACTTACTTCGGTACGGGGCCAGCTCGCGAGCGTTGGGTAAGGGGTAGTGGCTCTTCAGCAGTAGAGGCATTGACTTTTAGTCGCAACGGCACAAATATTACTCCGGGTATTGGTTTTCCTGGTACTTCCGATGCCGCTAGCGGCGTCCCAAATGGCGCTTTTGCAAGTGCCGGTAATTACATCGCGAAAAGCACATTTATGTTTGTTGCTGATAACGATGATGATTTAACAACCTACGATACATTCCCAGCCAACAAAACAATCCGCGTAGTGATCAAAGGTACTGAGCTTGGCGAAGTCGAAGGTGGTGTTCGTTCAACACGTGGCTTTTACCTAGAAAATGGCGGCATTGCTACTTCTGCTGTAGCCGGCGACGATGGCGGTGCACCTATAACGTTACTAGACGGCCCTGGCGGACGCATCGTTACCAGCCCACGAGACGCTGATATTGATGTACCTTGCGACGAAGAAATCCTCTGGTCATTTAATGAAGCATGTCAGCCGCATACTGTCGGCCCAATTCCTGGCGCATTCCCGCCATCATTGTCGAGCGAGTTTACTGTTGAATTTTATCCGCCAGTAGCTCCTGGGCAAAACTTGCCAGGTACGACAATACCTTTAGCGTATACCGTTGCTCCTGTCAGTCCATTTAACTTGACTACGTACATCGTCTCACCAGTGGTGCCTTTCCCTGGGCAAGATCCATTCGGTGCACAATCTACTGTAGCAATCACTTACTGGAATAAATCTGCTGAAGATTTGTTCGGTAATCAAGAGGGTGCTTCTATCCAAAAAGAAGTCGTGTCGTTCGTCGTAGGTTCTGATTGCCCGGGCTTGGTTAACGCGCCGGTTATGCCTGGTGCAATTATCATTGCTTCCAACGAAGGTATGAAAGTACTCGACCTTGATGGCTTTGGCCAGGGTACAGGCGATCCGACTCACGATTATATTAATACTCAATATAACGTAGCTTATGATGCTGATAACAACCCAGTATCCGGCGACGTAACGAAGTTCCCGTTTAACCCAAACCTTGGGCTACAGGGTCTTTTCCCACCGCTTACTGCTGATACTACATCCTTAGCAGCGGGTTCACGTGGTGTCTTTACACTCACGCAAGATACTTCTTTAAGTACAGCTCTAACGGCGTCATCAAACCTGGGGTCTATTTCCGATATCATGATAGGGCATCCACTTGATTTGGCTTACAACAACTGGGAATGTATTGCTGGCGGTCAAAATAATTGTGCAAGTCTGGCATTTCAAACAATACCACTCAGCACTCAAGGCGGACGTGGTAACAACATTTCAAATGCTCCACACCCAAACCCACCGCGTTTACAATTGGCACCTTCTTGCTACTCACCATTGATTCAGGCTGATGAGCCTACTCAACTGGGTCTGGCAAGTCTTCTAGGTCCGGGTAACTCTTTTGGTAATTCAGTATCAGGTCTCGCCCCTTCAGGATTGCTTACAGAATCCGTGAACTATGGCGGCTTCTGGGGGCCAGCTCCAGCGCAAACCGGTTGTCCAACATTCGTGTTACGTCAGCAAATCGGTCACTTCCTGTTTGTACTTGACGAAACTAATTCCGAGATTGTGGTCCTAAACTCAAACCGCATGACGACGATTAAAAAGTTGCCTGTAGTGAGTCCACGCGACCTCGCCATTTCTCCAGACCTTAACATCCTTGCAGTATCCAATAATAGTGCATCGACTGTTACGTTCATCGATACAGATCCCTTCTCGCCGACTTTCCTTGAGAACATTAAGGTAGTCAGTTTAGTCGATCAAAATGGTCGCCGTGCTTTAGGCCCAACCCAGTTAGTTTGGCAAGGACAGGGTGAAGACATCTTGGTGATTTGTGACCGCTCAGATTCAATGGCAATCATCTCAGGCAATGGTCTTGCTGTCCGCAAAATCATCGCTGGTGTAAACAATCCAAAGTTGTTGGCTGTTACAGACCGTAGCTCTTCAGTCTACACCACAGGCCTTTACTACGCATACGTTGTACTGCAAAACGGCGACATGAAGATTTTCGAATCAGGTCCCGACGGCTTGCAAGGCATTGGCTTTGATGAATTTATTGGCGAGCCACTACTAGATGGTCGCAGTGGTTTCGAAAACCCAAGTTCAATCTTAATCAACCCTGGTTCGTCGAAGCACTCAGTGTTTGTCGCATACGCGCCACCATCCGGTGCTTTTATCGATGATATCTGGCTAGACTCATCGCCAACAGGTGCGGTTAATATCCGTTTGTCTCCAGGTGTAGTTGCCGACCCTAGCCGCCGTGGTAAAGAATGGTTAATGATCAAGCAATACAAAGATGTATTCTCGTCATCATCCATCCGTGACATGGCTGTCGATGATTTAAATAACTTTGGCGCTATAACCACCAGTTACTCTGTTTTCGGCGGATCAAATTTGGTCCCGCACAGCTCGAAGGCTTTGTCTAGAGCAGGCGCAGCAGTTTCTCTCCCACGTTTCTTGTTTGCTGCCTCATCGGCTGGTTTCATTGACGTGCTAAACATCACAGCAGGCACGGTAGCTGTACCGCCTATCCGTACCGAAGGTGTGTCAGTATTGGCTCACTACTGGCGTCAGTAAAAACAAACGAGACTCGCGTAGCGCTCGGCAATCATAATCTTTCATTGAATGGCAGCTCCTCCTGGGAAGCAAGTGCAATCTATGTTCGGAGAGATTGCCGAGCGCTACGACTTCTTAAACGGCTTTCTTAGCTTTGGTATAGATCGTTGGTGGCGCCGGTGTGCTATTAAAGCGAGTGATATCCAAGCTAACGACAAGGTCTTAGATTTGTGTTGTGGCACCGGCGATTTGGCGATTGAATTCGCGCGCCGTGGATGCGATACCGTCGGCGCAGATTTTACTTTTGAGATGCTGGCTATAGCTCCGGCCAAGGCCTTAAAGAAAAAAGTAAGTGTTGATTGGGTGCAAGCTGATGCCCAGTATTTACCGTTTGCAGATCACTCTTTTGACATCGTGAGCATCGCATTTGGTATTCGTAATGTCGAAGATGTCGCATTAGCGATTCAAGAATGCCAGCGCGTACTTAAACCAAACGGACGACTGGTTGTCCTAGAGTTTTTCCCAATTAAAAATCGTGTATGGCGCTTCTTGTTTAGATTGTATTTCTTGCGAATCTTACCGGTAATCGCGAGCATCGTACGCGCTGGACGCACTGGAGCTTATACTTACCTGCCGCAAAGCGTAGATAATTTCTACACGGCTAATGCTTTTTCTAAGTTGTTGACATCTAATGGACTACAATTGCATCGTGATACTGCATTGAGTGGCGGCATAGCCCGCCTGTTTGTTGCTATAAAAAAACAATAGTGAATAGTCTCCTCGAACCCTACCGTCGCGATCCAGCGATTAGTTTTTTGATGCTACTGCCGTTGGCATTGTTACATCTCAGTGGGCACAACGCGGCTCCGCTTGAGGCGGTGTCGATGGTCGAATACTATTTGGAGCAATGGCAACCTTATGCTTTGTGGGCTCTGGTTGCGGCCTTATGTGTCTCAATATTTTGGGCCATCGGGCGCATTCGACAGTTAGAACTGGCGTGGCGTGGTGGCGCGGTATTGATTTTTACCGAAGCTTTATTCTGGGCGGTAATTTTAGGTCCATTACTAAGTTGGCTTAAAAATATAATCCCTAACGAGCTCTTGCCACTTAGTCTCGGTTCGCTGAGTGCCGCTAGTGTGCATGCAAAATTCGCTATCGCAGCTGGCGCGGGTTTGTACGAAGAACTTTTATTCCGCGTAATCCTTCTCGGCGGACTCGCAATGATCCTGCGCGGTCTTTTTATTAACTTTTTTAGTGATGACGTGTCTCGCAAAGCGGGTTTTGTGATAGCGCTATTTATCTCGTCCATTTTGTTTGCCGTGGCTCACGGCGCAACAGGCGATCAAAGCGCTTTAGAGGCCGGACCACTGATTTACCGGAGTTTGGCTGGTATCGTTTTTGGTTTACTCTATTGGTTTCGCGGTTTGGCCGTTTGTGCATATGCCCATGCCGCCTATGATGCTATATTATTGCTGAAATTTAACTAATGAATGACTCAACACCACCACACCGTCGCATTGTTCTTGCCGTTAGCGGAGCAAGTGGTGCTATTTATGCCTTGCGCTGTTTACGCATGCTCACGGCAGCCAATGTACAAGTTGATTTGATCTACTCTCGAGCAGCACTGCGGGTGTTGCGCGAAGAATGTGATATTAACTTTGACGGCGATTTGTCAGTGTTGCTCGACGACCCTAAATCGCACTCTTTAGTCACGGTGCATGCGCATGATGATATTGGCGCAGCTCCGGCTTCGGGCTCTGCCATCGGCGAGGCGGTCATCGTACTGCCGTGCTCTTTATCTACCTTGTCGGGCATTAGTAATGGCAGCGCAGCTAATCTGATAGAACGTTGCGCACAAGTTGCTCTTAAAGAACAACGTAAATTAATCATCGTTCCGCGCGAGACGCCACTGTCACGCACACACCTTGATCACATGTCAAGTTTGGCATGGGCCGGAGCAACAATTCTGCCTGCGAGCCCCGGTTTTTACCACCGCCCGCAGAGCATTACCGAATTAGTCGATCATGTTTGCGCCAAAATTTTGGCGGTATGTGGTGTGCCGCAAACGAGCGTGGCTCCCTGGAATCCGTCCGCAACTAATGACTAGCCAGCTTGCGAAGACGATGCGTATGATTAAGTTCGAGCATAGCGTGTTTGCCTTGCCATTTGCGCTTGCCGGGGCGTGGATAGCCGCCGAGGGCGTGCCACCGTTATACGACTTGTTGCTGTTGGTGATAGCGGCAGTCTGTGCGCGTTCAGCTGCCATGGCCTATAACCGTGTGCGTGACCGCCACCACGACGCTTCTAACGAGCGCACTGCCGATCGCGAGTTGGTAAGCGGTGCAATCAGCGTGCGCTATGCGGTGCGCTTTACGCTGCTGTGTAGTCTTGCCTTTGTCGGCGTATCCTTTTTGCTAGCGCCCATTTGTGGATGGCTATCGCTGCCGTGTTTGGTGGTGTTGCTGGGCTACTCACATCTCAAAGACTTTTCTTATTTATGCCACCTCGGATTAGGCGTGGCCCTCGGACTGGCGCCCGCAGGTGCATGGTTGGCGGTTAATAAATCTTTTGACGGCGAATGGCAGCTGCCACTGTTAATCGGCGCCGGTGTTAGCCTATGGGTGGCCGGCTTTGATTTGCTCTATGCGATTCAAGATATTGGCCATGACTTGCAGCAAGGCACCTTCTCGTTCCCAGCCAAGTTCGGAATCGGCGCGACTAAGTTACTCTCTTTGATCTTATTCGCCTCGGCGCTGCTGCTGTGGCATTACAGCAACACGCAGCTCGGCACAGGATTGTACACCTATCTCGGCGAAGGGATCATCGCCATCTTGCTCGCCATCGAGTTGGGCCTGGTGCACTATTATGGCGAAGAGAAAATCCCGATGGCCTTCTTTAAAGTGAATGCTTGGGTGCCGATGGTGTATTTTGTTAGCTTAGTTGCCGACATTAGTTAAGCGGCGATTTTACTCTATAGCAATGGCAGCAGCTCGCCCTAAGCAACTCGACCCTGGTACTGAATATCGCCAGTGGTGTGCGCATGCCGCTGCCGGAGAATTGCCGAGATTGTTGCTGATTTTGCCGCCGAAGGGTGACGAAGAGGCGTGGTTTGGCGAGCAAGTAGCTGCGGCCACGCGTGCGTATGTTGCCACTCAATCGGATATAGATTTTTTGGATATCGACGGTGGATCTCCAGATTTTGACGCCGGTACTCTTGACGGTTTTTTGAATTCGCCTTCGCTTTTTTCTACGCGCCAGGCATTGGTTTTTACGCGGGCGGCTAAGGCGATTACTAAGTATCCGCGTCTTGCCGAGCGTTTACTGGAAGTCGCTAGCAGTGGCGCCGGCCCCGAGTTTATGTTGGTGCATACTGGCGACTCGGCTTCTAAAGGTGTAAAACTACTTACGGCGACGCGTATTAAGGCCGCCAAGAAACTGCGCTTCCGTGCTTTGTACAGTGACCCTCCACCATGGCGTCCTGAGCCGGATGCGTCAGAGGCAGCACAATTTGTAGCGGACGAAGCGCGTTTGCAAAAGATGAATATGCAGCGCGGTGCGGCAGGCAGCTTAGTCGCATTAGCCGGATCACGTCCAGCTGATTTGTTGCAAGCGATAAATCACTTTTCGTTGTTAGGTCTCAGCAGTGTTAGCGAAGAAGATGTGCGTGAAGTGGCATCGCATTCGGCCGAGGGCTCGGCGTTTGATTTCTCTGATGCCGTATTAAGCGGCGACTCGGTTAGCGCTTTACGTTTGTTGACCAAGATGTCGCGCCAAGGCTTGCGCTCATGGGGTGGCAAGCGCGTCTCTATGCGCGACGCTTTCGCTTTATTAATGTCGGCTGTAAATGGCGAAGTTAAGAAGACGGCAGCTATCATCGATTTTATGGCGCATACTCCGAATCTTGAGCAAGCGATAAAGGCGGGCGGTAGTCGTCCTAGTAAGCCTGTGATCTCGAAAATGCAAAAGCGACTGATGGTATGTGATGCGGTACATATTTCACGCATCAACGCGGCGGCTCTAGATGCCGAGACGCATTTAAAAATTGAAGGATGGCGCGATACCACCAATGTCCTCGAACTGTTTGTGTTTAAAGTTTTGAAAAGAAAAAATGGGTAGTATCCGTCAATTATCACGTCTAGTCGTGGATCAAATTGCTGCAGGCGAAGTAGTCGAACGTCCGGCTTCTGTGGTTAAAGAATTGGTCGAAAATTCGATTGATGCTGGGGCAACTAAAATCGAAGTGCTACTTGAAGAAGGTGGCATACGGCGCATCGAAGTGCGCGACGACGGTAGTGGTATTTCTAGCGATGAATTAGTTCTAGCGCTCTCTTCGCACGCAACTTCTAAATTAAGCGATGCTGCCGACTTGCAAGCGATTGCTTCTTTGGGGTTCCGCGGCGAGGCCTTGGCTTCGATCGCTTCAGTGTCGAACCTTACGCTAACTTCCTGGACGCGCGATGCTGCATGTGCCGCAAGTGTAGAAGTAGATTTTGGTGTGCAATCAGAAGTACAAGACGCTGCTGGTGCACGTGGCACGCGCATCGTGGTCAGCGATTTGTTCTCCGAGTTGCCAGCGCGCCGCAAGTTTTTGAAACGCGCATCAACCGAATTCAATCATGCTCTGGCTTGGGTAGAGCGCCTGTCGTTGGTGCACTTAGGCATCGGCTTTAGCGTGCAGCATGAAGGTAAATTAGCGTTTAATGTCGAAGCTAGTGACGACCTCGCGGCGCGCTGTAGTGCGGTATACGGCAAGAACCTTAGCGCAAACATGGTCGGTATCGAACTACCTTCCGAGCATATCCAGTTAAGTGCGCGTATCGGTCCTCCCGAGTCAGCACGCCGCGATGCACGCAATGTGCACCTGTTTCTCAACGGCCGTTGGGTGCGCGATGCACGCTTGCTGCGCGCAGTGCGTGAAGGCGTTAAAGAGTTTGTGCCGCATGGTTACTATCCAACGCTATTTATGGCGCTGAGCATGTCGCCAGCTAGCATTGACGTGAATGTGCATCCACAAAAAACCGAAGTGCGTTTTCGCGACGAGCGCATGGTGTTCGGGCGTATCGTGAATGGACTACGCCAGGCATTGTCCGAAGCGAATTGGTCGACACGCGTTGCCGGATCCGTCGGTTCTACTTTCTTGTCAGCAGGTAGCGTAGGTGAAGCGTCGAGCCTTTTTCAAAGTCCACTCGCTACTAGCGATTCACGTCCTATAGCAATGCTTGATGAGACGCTTGGCACCCAAAACTTTTTGTCGGTGCGCAATACGTTTTTGTTTCGCGAAGTCGAAGGCG